>JAENWO010000005.1 GCA_016649925.1 Actinomycetales bacterium | reverse complement strand
CTGCGAACATCGCGAACACCACGGTGCCGAACACCACGTAGTGGAAGTGCGCCACCACGAAGTAGGTGTCCGTGACGTGGAAGTCCAGCGGGGGGCTGGCCAGGATGACGCCGGTGAGGCCACCGAAGAGGAAGGTCGCGAGGAACCCGACCGAGAACAGCATCGGCGACTCGAACGTGAGCTTGCCACGCCACATCGTGCCGATCCAGTTGAAGAACTTCACCCCTGTCGGCACAGCGATCGCCATCGACATCACGGAGAAGAACGGCAGCAGCACGTTGCCCGTTGCGAACATATGGTGCGCCCACACCGTCACGGAGAGGGCCGCGATCGCGATCGTGGCGAAGACCAGGCCCTTGTAGCCGAAGAGCGGCTTGCGGGAGAACACGGGCAGGATCTCCGAGATGATGCCGAAGAACGGCAAGGCGATGATGTACACCTCTGGGTGCCCGAAGAACCAGAACAGGTGCTGCCACAGCAACGCCCCACCGTTCTCCGGAGCGAAGATCTGGGCCCCGAGCATCCGGTCGGCGGCGAGACCGAAGAGCGCCGCGGCCAGCACCGGGAACGCCATCAGCGCGAGCACCGAGGTGAGCAGGATGTTCCACGTGAAGATGGGCATCCGGAACATCGTCATGCCGGGTGCGCGCATGCCCAGGATCGTCGTGATGAAGTTCACCGAGGCGAAGATCGTGCCGAAACCGGTCATCGCCAAGCCGACGACCCACAGGTCACCACCGGCGCCGGGCGAGAACGTCTCCGTCGACAGCGGTGCGTACGCGAACCAGCCGAAGCTCGCCGCCCCCTTGGGGGTGAGGAAGCCGGCGCAGGCGATGATCCCGCCGAACAGGAACAACCAGTACGCGAACATGTTCAGCCGCGGGAAGGCGACGTCCGGAGCGCCGATCTGGATCGGCACCAAGACGTTGCCGAACCCGACGAACAGCGGGGTCGCGAACAGCAGCAGCATGATTGTGCCGTGCATCGTGAAGAACTGGTTGTACTGCTCGGCGCTGTTGACGATCTGAATGCCCGGGTTGAACAGCTCCGCCCGGATCGCCAGGGCGAGCAGGCCACCGATGCAGAAGAAGATGAACGACGTGATGAGGTACAGGTACCCGATCGTCTTGTGGTCGGTGGAGGTGACCCACTTGACCACGGTCCGACCGAGCGTCTGCCGGTCGGGCTGCAGTCCGGGTACGTGATCCAGCAGCACCGCATCATCAACAGCCATCAGCCGCCATCTCCCTCTCGCCGCAGTGTCTGACGGTCGTTGGACTCGTCCAGCACACCCGTCTGACCCGCCTCGCGAAGCTGCTCCAGGTGCGCGTCGTACTCCTCGCGGGAGACCACGGCCACGTTGAGGAGCATGTTTCCGTGCTGCTCCCCGCAGAGCTCGGCGCACTTGCCCAGGTACACGCCCTCAACCTGCGGCACCACCTGGAACCTGTTCGTCTCGCCGGGAATCACGTCCAGCTTGTACAGGAAGGTCGGCACCCAGAACGAGTGGACCACGTCGCGGCTCCGGAGCGTGAACTCGACCCGCTCGCCCACCGGGAGGTAGAGGGTCACCAGGTCCGCCGCCGGGGCCATCGTGCCGTCCAGCTCGGCCGGCTGGCCGCTGTCCCAGACGTCCTCATCGGTGTAGTTGAAGTCCCAGCTCCACTGGCGGCCGTACACCTCGATGTTGACGTCCGGCTCCGCCGAGAGGTCGGTGATCTCGTCCTGCGTCTTCACCGTGTAGAAGAACAGCACACCTACCATCAGGATCGGCACGAACGTGTAGAGCAGCTCGAGGGGCAGGTGGTAGCGCAGCTGCACCGGCAGGCGGTGGTCGTCCTTGCGCTTGCGGTAGACGATGACGCACCAGATGAGCAGGCCCCAGACGAGCGCACCGACGCACAGCGCGGCAATCCAGGACCCGGTCCAGAGCCTGACGATGCCGTCGGTCTGGTTCGTCATCCCGGGTGGGCCGGGCATCCATCCGCGTTGCACGGTCTCCGAGGAGCAGCCGCTGAGGACCGCGGCTGCGGCGAGCCCGAGCGCACCGATCGACGTGGCGCGTCGTCGAGGGTGTCGGGGGGAGGGCGATGGCACGGTGTTGAAGCCTTCCGACGTCTGGGACGAACTGGTCCGCTGTGGTGGGAGCGGCACCGCCCGAGGGCAGCACTCACGCCGTTCTCACCGACAGCGACCACCCTAGCGCCAAAGGCGGCAACGCTGCGGCATGACTCATACCCGTTCGAGAGTCATGATGACGAACCGTCAGGTGGGCGCAAGCCGATTTCGGGATCCCGGCCGGGCCGCTGCCGGCGTTCCCGCAAGGTCCCAGACCCGCCGCCGGCTAGACCACGCCGAGGATGTCGACGAGGACGACCAGGGCGGGGCTGTCGGCGCTGGCGAGCGCCGTCAGCAGCACACGCGAGCCGACCGGAACCCCGATCGCGAGGTCGAAGACCGTGCCGCCACCTAGGTTCGAGACGAGCGGTCCGCCGACGCTGCCCTCGGAGGGCGTCCAGCTGGACTCGGTGCCGGTGTTGTCCCAGTAGGTGGCGACGAAGGCTACCGCGACCTGCTGCCCTGCGGCGGTCGTCTCACCCGTGCCGTCCGCGATGCGGATGAGCTGCGCCTCTGCGGGCGCCGCCGCACCGGCGTTGACCGTGAACGTCGCCGGCGCCCCGAGCGCACCCTCGATCGTCACCGGCAGCTGGGCCGGGTCGGTCACCACCTGCGCGTCGGCCTGACCGGTGTCGCCGACGTTGTAGGCGGTGACGATGTCGACGACGAAGACGATCGTGTCCTCGCCACCGATTCCTGCCTGGGCGTTGCCGTCCTCGCCGTACCCGAGGTCGGGCGGGATGCTGATGAGCAGACGGGAGCCGACCGTGTGGTCAGGGATGCCCTGCGTCCAGCCGGCGACGACGCTGCTCAGCGAGAACAAGCTGGGCTTGCCGCGGCTGTAGGACTCGTCGAAGGACGTGTCGCTGCCCCACACCTGCCCGAGGTAGCTCGCCGCCACCGCGGCCCCCGGGTCGACGACCGCGCCGTCGCCCTCGCTCAGCACCTCGACCTGCAGATCGGTGGGCGCATCGCCGTCGGGGAAGGTCAGGGTCGGAGCCTCACCGAACTCACCGGACGCCGTCGGCAGGTCGGCCGAGGCGGCACCGGAGCCGGTCGAGGATGTGTCCGAGGACGGGCCCTGGTCGCTCCCCCCGCAGCCGGCGAGCAGGAACACCCCGGCGAGGGCGGCGGAGGCAAGCAGACGCACGGAGCGCACAGTGGTCACGACGGGAGCTCGTTTCAGGTGGGGATGGTCGTCAGGCCGCCGGCGCACCCGGGGGCGGACACGGCTGCGCCCCTCGTCCACACGGCCGAGGGGCGCGGCGGCGCTGACAGGTCGGCTCAGTGGAAGGAGTCGCCACAGGCGCAGGATCCGCCCGCATTCGGGTTGTCGATCGTGAATCCCTGCTTCTCGATGGTGTCCGCGAAGTCGATGGTCGCACCGGCGAGGTAGGGCACGCTCATCTTGTCGATGATGACCCCGACGCCGTCGAAGTCGCGCACCGCGTCACCGTCGAGGTAGCGCTCGTCGAAGTACAGCTGGTAGATCAGGCCGGAGCACCCGCCGGGCTGCACCGCCACGCGCAGGCGGAGGTCGTCGCGACCCTCCTGCTCGAGCAGGGTCCTGACCTTGCTGGCGGCCACGTCGGTCAGGGCGACCTCGTGGGCAGTCGTCTCGGTACTGCTGGTGGTCTGGCTCATGGTGTTCTCCGAATGTCGTGGTCGCTCGCGCTAATCAGATGTCCTTGTCGACTGTAACGCGCAGCCGGCCAAAGGTGTTCCGCCGGTCCCGTGGCGATCATCACGCCGGGACTCCTCCAGGGTACGTCAGGGCGACCAGGTGCGAGCGATCCGGGCGCCCCGGGCGGCCAACGCCTCCGCGGGGACCAGGGGTTCGGGCTCTGCTGCACCGGGCGTGTGGGAGAGCCGGGTGTCGAGCACCTGGTAGGAGCCGCTGACACCCACCTGGGCCAGCTCCCGGCGGTTGACATACAGCTCGTGCGCCACGGCGACCACCGGGATCCCGGAGGCCATCGCCAGCCGGCCAACGGTCGCGACGACGCCGTCGTGGAGGGCGTCGCCGTCGAGCGCCTCTCCCCCGGTCACGACCAGGTCGGCGGCGGCCACCGCCTCGGCCAGGCCCACCTCGGCCGCGACCACCTCCGCCCCGGACATCAGGCGGGCCCCAAGGAGCGCGAGCGCGAAGCCCAGCCCACCACCGGCCCCCGAGTGGTCGAGGCGGGACGCTCGACGAGTTGGCTCCGCGTCGGCACCGAGGAGGAGGACGCGCACCGGAGGAAGCCCGGCCACCATCGCCTCCGCAGCGACGACGAGCTCCGCCATCGACCCTTCGATGTCCTGCGCGGTCGCTGGGTCGATCCCGTCCCGGTTCGCGAGCGCCGCGCCCGCGCCGTGCAGCCCGAGGAGGGGGATGTCCGTGGCTGCCGCGACCAACAGCTCCGTCCCCGCCAGCGCCTCACGCAACGCGGGGATGCTGCGCCAGACCTGTGTGGGTGCCCTGCCTCCGACCAGGCGCTCGTGCAGCGCACGCAGGAATCCTGCGCCCGCGTCGTGCGTGAGGACGTGCCCGACGCCGACGACCACGCGTCGGGCGCCCGTCGCCAGGGCCACCGCCACCAGGTCGGCCGCCCCCGCGCTCGAACCGTCCCGGGCGCTGGCGAGGTGGTCGTCGCGCCCCCGAGCGGGCGTCCCCAGGACCTGACCAGCCTCGACGAAGGCCGTCCCACCACCGCGGCCGGGCACGTGGAGCACGCTCGCCGGCATCGGCGCCCCCAGTGCGCCAGGCACGGTCAGGGACATCAGCTCACCGCCGCGGGCTGCGTGCACGACGTCGACCAGGCCCACCGAGCCGTCGCTCATCGCCCGCCCGGTCACCTCGTCGTCGCCGCGCACCGCCCAGCCGCGAGTCAACGCAGCGACGGCCTGGGTGGCGCTGAGGGTGCCGCCGAAGTGGTCGGGGGCCAGGAGGATGCGCACCGTCCCAGTGTCCCAGGCACTCCCGGTCCGCCGGGACGCTGTGGAACGATGACGGGTTGAGCAGGCCGGAATTTGTCGGCCAGTGGGTGAGTAGGCGGCTAGTTCCGCCTCGGTTGCTTCTGTCTCAGTTTGGGGAGGTGGTGCCCGGTCCGGTCACCGGGTTTCCCCCGCTCGGGGTGGAACGCGTGCCGGTGGAACGCGTGCCGGTGCAACGCGTGTCGGTGCAACCGTCACAGGTCGTTCCCGGCATAGGACAGGTTGAAGCTCTTGTTCGTCATCGGGAAGTCGGGAACGATCGTGCCGTTCAGCGCGACCGGTAGCGCGGGCCAGGTCAGGAACGAAGGATCGACGATCTTGAGGCGTGCCAGCCTCCCGTCTGCTCCGATCTCGACGCGATGCGCGATCGTGCCCCGCCACCCTTCGACGAGCCCGACGCCGGAGACCTGACCGCCCGGCAGCCGCCGCGGTCGGTCGCGGATCGCCCACCCGGGCCTGGCCTCGCGGAGCAGCAGCTCGAGCAGGGCGACGCTGGCCCGCACCTCCCCCGCGCGCACCAGGAACCGGGCCAGCACGTCCCCCTCGGAGCGGGTCACCGAGGCGACCTGGGTGGTGGCCGGATGGAACGGGTGGTCGCGGCGAGCGTCGATGTCCACGCCGCTGGCCCGTGCGACGTACCCGAGAGCGCCGATCTCGCGGGCTTGGTCGGCGCCGAGCACAGCCGTTCCGGTGAAACGGTCCAGCACCACGCTGTTGCGCAGCGCAAGCTCGACGATCTCCGCGACGTCCGACACGATGGCGGCGAGGTCGCCGGAGGTGGGCAGCTGCGCGACGTGGGCGCCGCCGAGCAGCACCCCGCCGCGCAGCAGCCGGTGACCGGTGACGTCGGCGTTGAGGCGCAGCAGCTGCTCGCGGACCCGCATCGTGTGTGCATGAAGGATGCCGTAGCCGACGTCGTTGCAGAGTGCGCCCAGGTCGGCCACGTGGTTATACAGCCGCTCCAGCTCCAGCAGCACCGCACGAAGCACGCCGGCCTGTTCCGGGACCGACCAGTCGTAGGCGTCCTCGACAGCAAGGCAGAAGGCGAGGGCGTGCCCGACGGTGGTGTCCCCGCTGACCCGCTCGGCCAGCGGGAACGCGTCCGCCGGGGTGCGCCCCTCGGCCAGCTTCTCGAGGCCCTTGTGGGTGAACCACAGCCGGGCCTTGAGCTTCAGGATCGTCTCTCCGACCACCGAGAAACGGAAGTGCCCCGGTTCGATGAGTCCGGCGTGGACGGGGCCGACCGGGATCTCATACACCCCGGGCCCCTGCACCGTCAGGAAGGGGTACGCCTCTTCGGTGGACCCGAAAGGTGGCGATGGCCCCGCGTCGGAGCGCATGGGGTACCAGCCAGTCGGCCAGTGCTGGTGCCGTATCAGCCGCCGCGGCAACGGGTGGTGCAGCGGCACGATGCCGTACAGGTCACGCATCTCCCGCTCGAACCGTCCGGCGGGGAAGGACAGCGCGGCCAGGCTCGGCACCTGCGGCGCGTCCCGTTCGGTACGTAGCTCGAGCTCCACCCGCCGGTCGGGCGCGCCGGCCGTGAACAGGTACACCACGCGGAACACGTCAGGGTCTTCGTGTGCGGCGACCAGCGCGAGGCGGAACCCGTCGGCGATCAGCGCCCGGACGTGTGCGGGCAGGTCGGCAGCACTGACCTGCTGGATCCTTCGGTGGGTTTCGGTCATGAGGTCCCCGCGATCGCCGAGGCGGCATCCAGCAGTTGTTCCAACGGCCAGGCGACCACGCCGAGGACCGCGAGTGCGATGAGGCCGGTGACCAGCGGCGCGGCCGCGACGCGAGGGAGCGACGGTGTGTGCGGCGGCGTGTGCGGCGGTCGTTGCCCGGCGGCATCACCCCCGAAGAGCATGCCGGCGGTGTGACCGGCGACGGCGACGAAGACGACGAGCAGCAGCACCAACGCTACGGCGACCGCCCAGGCCAGGCCGGCGTCGGCGGCAGCCCGCGCCAGGGCGAGCTCGCTGACGAAGATGCTGAACGGGGGCAGCCCGAGCAGTGCGGCGACCCCGAGCGCGAAGGTGCCCGCAAGGACCGGCTGGCGCGCGAGCAACCCCCGGACGCCCGAGATCTGCGTGGTTCCTTCCGATGCCAGGATCTGCCCGGATGCGCAGAACAGGACCGCCTTGGCCAGACCGTGCCCGAGGATGTGCAGCAACAGGGCCGTCACGGCCAACGGAGTGCCCACGGCCACGCCGATCATGACCAGCCCCATGTGCTCGATGCTGGAGTAGGCGAGCAGGCGCTTGTAGTCCCGCTGGGCGAGCAGCATCGATGCTGCCAGCGCCACCGACGCAAGGGCGACCACGAGGATCAGGGACCGCACGAACTGGAGGTCGAGCGCGGCGACCGCGACAACCCGGTAACGGAGCAGCGCGTACACGGCGACCGACAGCAGGACGCCGGACATCAGCGCAGACACCGGCGCCGGAGCCTGGCTGTGCGCGTCAGGCAACCAGCTGTGCATCGGCATGAGCCCCGCCTTCGTCCCGAACCCCAGGACGAGCAGCGGAACCGCGACGCGCATGACGCCCGGGTCGAGCTGGTCGGCGTTGGCGACCAGGACGCTCCAGTCCAGCGAGCCTTGCTCCCCGATCCCGGCGTGCTGGGATGCGTAGTACACGAGCACAGTGCCGAGGTAGGCCAGGGCGATCCCGACCGAGCAGATCATCACGTACTTCCACGTGGCCTCGACCGCCTGGCGGCCGCCACGGTGCCCGACGAGGAACGCGGTCACGATCGTGGTCGCTTCGATAGCCGCCCACATCACGCCGAGGTTGCTCGCCAGCACGGCCAGCACCATCGCCGTCAGGAACATCGGGACCAGCACCCCATACCGCCGGGCACCGCGCCCGTCGGTGTGCCCGGCGGCCAGCTCTTGGTCGATGTAGCTGACCCCGGACCATGTCGCGATGACGGCGACGACGCCGATGACCAGCAGCATCACCGCCGTGAGGGCGTCGGCGCGCAGCGTGCCGCCGACGGTCAGCACCGAGCCGTCGGCCGTCGCGACGGCGGCCAGCACACCGGACACGAGGATGACGACGGACGCAGCGACCGCGGACCAGGAGACGGCACGCCGCCACCCGACCAGCACGGCCGCCGAGGCCGCGACCAACGGCGCAAGCATCGGCGCCAGCAGCACTGCCGTGGCGGCCGGGCCGCTGGCTGCGGCAGCGTGCACCATCTCGCTGATCGCCATCATCGTGACCCTGCCTTTCCGCAGATCGATGTCTTCATGAGTCGGCGCGTCATCAGTCGCGAAGCTCCCGCAACCCGTCCAGATCCGTCCGCCCGAAGCTCAGGCGCATCCGGGCCGCGAGTACCTGCATCACGAGTACCACCAGCAACACGTCCAGGGACACGCCGAGCTCCACCACGAGCGGGACACCGGCCGTGGCAAGGAACGCCGTCGCCGTGATTCCGTTGTCGAGCAGCAGGAAGCCGACGACCTGTGAGAGAGCACGACGGCGCGTGACGAGGACGAAGAAGCCGAGGAGAACCACCGCCAGGCCGACCGGCAGGGCGCGCGTGGTGGGGGAAGGCGCCAGCGCGACGAGCGGTCGGCTGAGACCGTAGGCGAGCAACGTCAGCAGCGCGGCGGCCAGCAGCGATGCGGTCACGTTCACCAGCGGCTCGGCCTCGCGGGCCTCCCCGGAGTCGCGCAGCACCCGGCGCAGGACTGCGGGCAGGACGATCGCCTTGAGCACGAGGACCCCGGCCGCGACCACGAACAGCTCGGTGCTGCTCTCGCGAACGCCCATCAACGCGGCCAGCAAGGCCAGCAGCACGCCCTGGACTACCAGCAGGCGCACGATCGCGGCCAGCTCCCGGCGCCACAGCATCAGTACCGCGGTCAGCAGAATTCCGCCGCAGACCAGGTCGAGGATCTGGACGTACCCGGTGTCGGTCATCGGGGCTCAACGCCTCTGTCATCGCGGCTGACCTCACCGAGACCCGCGCATGCGGCCATATCGCTCGTGCCTCTCATGCCAGGAAGAAGGACGCGGACACGGCAAGGAGCCCGAACAGGAACGACCCGGCGAGCAGCTCGGGCACCCGGAACAGGCGCCACTTGGCCACGAACACCTCGAACACGGCGAGCCCGGCACCGAGGACGCCCAGCTTGACCGCGAACACGACGGCCGCGCCCAGCAACGGCAGCGGCGCCACCGTGGTCGCGATGCCCCACGGCATGAAGAGGTTGGCACCCAGACCCAGGAGCACCGTGAGGCGCATGGCCGAGGCGAGCTCGATCATCGCCAGGTCGCGTCCGGCGTACTCGAGGACCATGGCCTCGTGGATCATCGTCAGTTCCAGGTGCGTCGCCGGGTTGTCCACCGGCAGCCGTCCGGCCTCGGCGATGATGACGACGGCGAACGCGACCGCGGCCAGCAGGCTCGCCGGGGACAGCACCTGGGCTGGAGTGGTCAGCGTGCTCTCGACGATGTCGGCCAGGTTCGAGGACCCGACCCGGGCGGACAGGGCGAACACAGCGAGGAGGATCGTCGGCTCCGCGAGGGCGGCGACCGTCACCGCCCTGCTGGCGCCCATCCCGCCGAATGCTGTCCCGGTGTCCAGGCCGGCCAGGGCCAGCGCAACCGTGCCCAGCATGAGCAGCGAGACCACCGCGAACAGGTCCGCGACCCCTTCGACCGGCGAGACCGTCGACAGGAACGGCGCGACAGCCGTGATGACCAACGTCGAGGCGAGCAGCAGCAGCGGCGCCATGGTGAACACCCAGCTGGAGCCGTCCGGCCTGATCGCCTCCTTGCCAAGGAGCTTGCGCAGGTCCCGCCAGGGCTGGCCTACCCCGGCCCCGGCCCGACCCTCCAGCCTGGCCCGCACCTGCCGCATCAGACCCACCAGAAGGGGCGCGCCGCCCACCACCAGCGCCAGCTGACCGGCCGTCGCGGCGAGAGCGCCTGCGGTCAGACCCGAGGCGGTCATCCGCTGATCCCGACAACGATCAGGACACTGAGCAGCCCGACGAACCCGTAGGCGAGGTAACGGTGCACGCTGCCGTTGGCCAGCCGGCGAGACCACTGGCCCCACCGGGTGGCCGCCGCAAGCAGCGGCGGGTACAGCCGAGCCTCGAGCCGGTCAGGTACCCGCTGCCGGAACCGGACGCTCTCGATGAGGTATCGCGACTCGACGTACGGGGTCACGTCGATGTCATGCTCAGGGCGCAGCACGTCGTCGAAGACACGGGTCAGTGGTTCGGCGAACGACGTGGCCGTGTACTCCATCCGGGGGTCGAGGCGGGCTCCGCCACTGCCCCATGCCTGCGCCACCCGCCGAGGTCTGCCTTGAGCGACCCGGCGCGCCAGCGCGGCTACGCTCGCCCCGGCCACCAGCAGCCCGAGCGCGATGAGAAGCGGCGACATCGACCCGGCGATGCCCGCCAGGCGCAGTGCGATGCCGCTGTCGGCCAGCGGCGCCCCGTCCCTCACCGAGGGCAGGACCCGCAGCAGGCGGGTGAGGGGTGCCCCCGCGGTCGCCGGTGCCAGCGCGAGTCCCGCGCACGCGGCTGCGGCCAGGAACATCCCCGCCCTCATCGTCAGCGGGCTCTCGCTGGCCGCCGCGGCAACGGTGGACCTGGGCCGTGCCAGGAATCCGACGCCGAACGCCTTGACGAACGTGACCATGCCCAGACCTGCGGTCAGTGCCACCACTCCCACGGCAAGCGGGATGCTGAGCGCCGCCACGACGGACGGCGACCCGGTGGCGGTCACGCTGTGGATCAGCCCCTGCAGCAGCACCCACTCCGAGACGAATCCGTTGCCCGGCGGCAGCGCGGCCGCCCCGAGCGCGCCGACGGCGAAGAGTGCGGTCGTGACCGGCATCCGCCGAGCGAGCCCTCCGAGGAGGTCCAGGTCCCGCAACCCGGTGGCGCGCAGCACGGAGCCGGCGCCGAGGAACAGAAGCGTCTTGAACGCGGCGTGGTTGACCGCGTGCAGCACCGCAGCGGCCATCAACACGCCGGCCAGGATCCGGTTCCCGTCTGCGGCGAACATGCCGGCCGCACCGACTCCGATCAGCATCAGCCCGACGTTCTCGGTCGTGGAGTAGGCGAGCAGTCGCTTCAGATCGACCGCGACGCTGGCCTGCAGGACCCCGTACAGCGCGGACAGACCACCGACGGTCAGCACCAGGAGACCCCACCAGTGGGGTCCGCCGCCGAGCAGGTCGAACCCGACCCGGATCAGGCCGTACAAACCGAGACTCACCATGGCCGCGGACATCAGCGCGGACACGTGGCTGGGCGCTTCCGAGTGCGCACGCGGCAGCCACACGTGCAGCGGGACCATGCCTGCCTTCGAGCCGAACCCGATGAAGATGAGCACGAAGACCAGTGACCGGGTGCCCGGGGAGAGGTCCCCGGATCCCGCGCGCAGCGCAGTGAACGACTCACCCCCGGCGCCGGCGGCGAAGACCACCAGCCCGAGCATGATCGCGACCAGCCCAGCGTGCGTCATCCCGGCATACCAGAGTCCTGCGTCGCGTACGGAGGCACGTAACCGGTGCTCGGCGAGGACCAGCACCAGGGACGTGAGTGCCATCAGCTCCCAGAGCACGAGCAGCGTGCTCACGCTTGCCGCGGCTGGCACCAGCAGCATCGCCGCGACGAACAGCGGCAGCGCCGACTGCGCGGTGCGGGATGCGGCACCCTCCGCGTGCCCGGCGGCTCCCGGCTCGCTGCTCGGTCCGGCCAGAGCCGTCGTGTCTCCGCTCGTCGCGTCGGGCTCGGCGCCATGACGACCGCCCGGACCGGTATAGCCGACGCTGTAGACCCCGACCGCGACCGCGACGGCACCGACAAGCAGCAAGAACGCGCCCGAGAGGGCGTCCACCGCAAGCGTCATCGCACCCAGCGGCAGCAGGTCGGTCACCGTCAGCGACCATCCCTGCCCACCTAGGGCTGCGAGTCCGGCGAGCACCCCACCGGCACCGACCACGGATGTCAGCACACCCGCCACGAGGGCCCGGGCGCGGCTGGGGGCCAGCGCGCCCAGCGTGACGCCGGCTATCGCGCCCCAAGCGATGACGCCCAGTCCGGCGCCGATCAAGCTCATCGGCCGGTCAGACCGCGCAACGCCGCGATGAGCACGTCCGGGGTCGGCGGGCAGCCGGGCACCTCGACGTCGACCGGAATCACGTCGGCGACCGCGCCCTCCACACCGTGACCGCCCGCAAACACGCCGCAGTTGAGGGCACAGTCGCCGACCGCCACAACTCGCCTCGGAGCGGGGGTCGCCTCATACGTCTTGCGCAATGGATCGGCCATGTTGCGAGTCACCGGACCGGTCACCAGGAGAGCGTCCGCGTGCCGGGGGGACGCCACCAGGCGCAGCCCGTACCGCTCCGCGTCGTACACCGGACCGAAGGCCGAGGCGATCTCCAGCTCGCAGCCGTTGCATGACCCCGCGTCGACATGACGCAGCTGCACCGAGCCTGACAGTGGGGCCACCGGCTCAGGTCCGGAGCGATCAGCACCCTCGGCATCCGCCGAAGCCGGCGGCGCCTGCGGGGCTGACTCGGCAACCCGACCCGTACGAATAATCTTGCGCAGCACACTCATCACGAGTCCAGGCGGTCGAGAAACAGAAGGGTGCTCACCGGGTGGGCGCACCGGACGCAGGACGCCGCGGCGACCCGGCGGAGGTGACGTGGTCCGAGTCCATCTCCTCCGCGCGCAGGTCACTGAGCAGCTCCAGCTGGTGACCCAGCAGCTCGGTCCGGATGCGGCGAGCCACCGCGAGCAACTCCGCCACCTGCGGGGTGGTCACCGCGTAGTAGACCGCTGACGCCTCTCGGCGGGCCGACACCAAGCCGGAGCCGCGCAGCACGGCCAGCTGCTGGGACATGGCGGACGCCTCGACGCCGATCTCGGACAGCATCTCTCCGACTGAACGTTCACGCTCGCAGAGCAGTTCCAGGACCCGGATGCGCATCGGATTCCCCAGCGCCTTGAACAAGTCCGCCTTCAACTGATGCAGAGGCGTCGTCATCGCAACCTCCCTCTGCCAATGTGAAAACCATCAAACCACTGCCCGTGGTTCTCCTCGTGCGATCATGTCATAGACCCGCGAGTTGCGAAAGTCTGCAACAAGGCCCAGCCAATGTGCTCGCGAAGAGCGGACGTTGCCGCCGGGTGCGCACGCGAACCCCACCAGCCGTGCGCCGTCGTCCGTGGCGGCGACGGTCGTCGAGGTGCCGCCGACGTCAGCTCCGCCGATGAGGACCTGCTCGCTCATCCTTCCCTCCCTGACGTGCTGGGTGGTAATCTCCCATGACGACGATGAGTTGGGAAGTTACTACCACAGCACCGATGTGGGTCGACCGTAGCGCGCGGGCTCGACCTCGGACCCGACCGGCGGGCAAGCACAGCCGGACCTCGAAGGAGAGAGAGAGCATGAAGAGACGATTCCCGGCCCTCGTGGCGGGCGTGGCGGTTCTGGCATTGGCGGCATGTGGTTCCGGCGGTAACGGGAGCGACCCGACCGACGCCGGCACCGGTTCGGGCGCCGGCACCCAGTACGAGGGCGAGACCCTCACCGTCTGGATCATGGAGGGCACGAACCCCGACGCGAGCGCGTTCTTCGACGGCGTCGCCGAGGACTTCACCGCCCAGACCGGCGCGGAGCTGGACGTGCAGTTCCAGCCCTGGGCCGGAGCGCACGACAAGTTCGTCACCTCGATCGCCGGCGGCACCGTGCCCGACGTCGCCGAGGTCGGCACTACCTGGACCACGGAGTTCGCCGAGATCGGTGCGCTCGCGGACCTCACCGACCGGATCGACGAGGCCGGTCTGAGCGACGACCTCGTCGAGGGGCTGGTGGAGGCGGGGACGTTCGACGGCGGCCTCTACGGCATGCCCTGGTATGCCGGCGTCCGCTCGATCATCTACAACACGGAGCTCTTCGAGGCGGCGGGGATCACCGAACCGCCGACGAGCTGGGACGAGCTCATCGCCGCGGTCGACGCGCTCAAGGCCTCGAACCCGGACGTCATCCCGTTCCCGATCGCGGGTGACAGCCAGTTCGGCGTCTTCCCGTTCGTGTGGGGTGCGGGCGGCGACATCGCCACCGAGGCGGACGGCACGTGGACCGCGACACTCGACTCGCCCGAGGCGATCGAGGGCCTGGAGTACTACACCGGGCTCGCGCTCGAGCACGGGTCCTCCACGGCCGCGGCCAGCACCTGGAACGAGGCCGATGCGCTGCAGGCGTTCATCCAGGGCAACGTCGGCATGATCGTCGCGGGCAACTGGACCGTCGGCCGGATCGCGGCGGACGCCCCGGACATGGCCGAGACCATCGGCGCGTTCCCGATCCCGACGCGGGACGGCGGCGTCGCCGGCTCGTTCCTCGGCGGCTCGCACCTGGGCATCTTCAACGAGTCACCGAACCAGGACCTCGCCTGGGAGTTCGTGAACCTGATGACCACGGGCGACGACGCGACAGCCTGGGCCGAGGAGTCCGGCTACTTCCCCGGCCAGGCCAGTGCGCTGGAGGCGTACGTCGCCAGCGACGACCCGCTCGTGGCGCCGTTCGCGCAGCAGATGCTCGAGGGTGGCCGATCCGTCCCGGTGACCGGGTTGTACGGGCAGATCCAGGGCGCGAAGACCGTCGAGGCGATGCTGCAGAACATCCTCACCGAGCGTTCGACCGTCGAGGAGGCGGCCACCGAGGCCGTCACCGTGATGAACGAGATCTTCAGCTCCGGGTCGTGATGAGCACGACCGGCTCGGTCCGCGTGGCACCCGGGGTGTCACGCGGACCGGGGGACCACGCGCCCCGGCGACCCCCGCCGTGGCGCCGCGCGAGCCGGCCGTGGCTGCTCCTGGCACCGACCCTGGTCATCCTCGGCGTCCTGCTGCTCTGGCCGCTGGCGCGCGTGGTGAACCTCTCCTTCCAGGAGTACGGGTTACGCCAGCTCGCCTCCGGCGAGACGAACTACGTCGCGCTCGACAACTACCGGGAGATCCTCGGATCCGAGTACCTGTGGACGGTCGTGCTGCCGAACACCGTCGGCTTCGCCGTCGCGTGCGTGGTACTCACCGTGGGGTTGGGCACGCTCGTCGCCCTGTTCCTGAACATGCTCGGGACCGTGTGGCGGTCCGTATGCTCGACGGCGATCATGGTCGCCTGGGCGGTCCCGGCGATCACCGGGACGTACGTGTGGGTGTGGTTGTTCGACCCCCTGAACGGCCTCGTCGCGAACGTGCTCTCCAGCCTGGGCGTCATCGATCCGGGCACGGTGAACTGGTTCGCCGACCGGTTCGGCTTCTACTCGATCGCGACCCTCAACGTGGTCCACCACGGCTTCCCGTTCGTGGCGATCACGATCCTCGCCGGGCTGATGACGGTCCCGGTCGAGCTGTACGAGGCCGCGATCATGGACGGCGCGAACGCGTGGCGCCGGTTCTGGCAGATCACCGTCCCGATGCTCAAGCCCATCTTCGCCGTGGTGACGATCCTCTCGACGATCTGGGACTTCAAGGTGTTCACCCAGATCTACCTCATGCCCGGCGGCAACGGCGGCAACGCGGAGGTGTTCAATCTCGGCGTCTGGTCCTACATCCAGTCCTTCGCGCAGGGCAAGTACGGGATGGGTTCGGCGATCGCCGTCCTGCTCACCGGGATCCTGCTCGTCATCACGGTCGTGTACATGCGGACCCTGTTCAAGGAGGAGGACCGGTGAGGCGCAAGGGTGCCCTGCCGGCCATCGGCAGGACGCTAGGGGTCATCGCCGTGCTCGTCTTCGCGCTGTTCCCCGCGTACTGGATGATCTCCACGGCCGTCGACACCGATGCCGCCCGCCGTGGCGCCGCGCTCGTGCCCACCGCGTTCACGCTGTCCCACTTCGAGCGGGTGCTCGACGACGGCGGGTTCGCCCTCTTCCTGCGCAACTCGGCGATCGTGGCGGTGGGCACAGTGGTCGTCTCCGCGCTCGTGGCGCTGCTGGCCGCCGTGGCCGTGGCCCGGTTCACGTTCTCGTTCCGCAAGGCGATGCTCGTGCTCATCCTCTTGGTACAGATGGTCCCGCTCGAGGCGCTCGTGATCCCGCTCTTCCTGCAGGCTCGGAACCTCCAGATGCTGAACAGCCTGCTCGGGTTGACGATCGTCTACGTCGCGTTCTCGCTGCCGTTCGCCGTCTGGATGCTCCGCGGTTTCGTGGCCGCGGTGCCGAAGGAGGTCGAGGAGGCCGCGTACGTCGACGGCGCATCCTGGGGACGGATGTTCCGCTCGATCCTGCTGCCCCTCGTCGCGCCCGGGGTCGTGGCGACGAGCGTGTTCTCGTTCATCACCGCCTGGAACGAGTTCATCTTCGCCCTGACGTTCCTCCAGGACGCGGACAAGTACACCGTGGCCGTCGGCCTGCAGAGGTTCTTCGGTCAGAACACGGCCGACTGGGGCGCCGTGATGGCCGCATCCACGCTCATCACGCTACCGGTCGTCGTGTTCTTCGTCATCATCCAGCGCCGCCTCGCCTCGGGCCTGTCCGCGGGAGCCGTGAAGGGATGACCTCCGCCACGCGAGCCGTCCACGGCGTGCTCCTTCCGGGCTTCTCGGGGACGAGCGCCCCGGGGTGGCTCCTCGACGCCGCCCGGGACGGCCTCGCCGGCGTGGTCCTGTTCGCGGGCAACACCCCCGATACGCCGACGACGGCGGAGCTCACCTCCGCGTTGCACGTCACCTCCCCGGGGCTGCTCGTGGCGGTGGACGAGGAGGGTGGGGACGTCTCGCGCCTCCAGGCCGTGGGTGGGTCCTTCCTGCCGGGTGCGGCCGCGCTCGGGGCCGTCGACGACGTCGTCCTGACGCAGCGCTGTGGGCGCGCGCTGGGGGATGTGCTGCGGGCGAGCGGCGTGGACCTGGATCTGGCCCCCGTGCTGGACGTCGCGTCCCGGCCGGACAACCCGGTGATCGGCGTCCGCTCGTTCGGGGCGGCGCCGGACCTCGTGGCCCGGCACGGGGTCGCCTTTCTCGCGGGCCTGCGAGCCGCCGGGGTGGCGGCCTGCGGCAAGCACTTCCCCGGTCACGGCGACACCGCGGTCGACTCCCATGTGTCCCTGCCGTCGCTCGACGTCGGCCTCGAGCAGCTCTCGACTCGCGACCTGCCCCCGTTCCGGGCGGCGATCGACGCCGGGTGCGATGCGCTCATGACCGGTCACCTGCACGTGCCCTGCCTGGGCCACGCGCCGGCGTCCCTCGAGCCGGCCGCGACCCGGCTCGTCCGCGACCTGGGGTTCACCGGTCCGATCGTCACCGATGCCCTGGACATGGGTGCTCTCGCCGAGGACCCCGGATTCGGCGAGGCGTGTGTGCGGGCGCTCGCGGCCGGTGCGGACCTGCTGTGCCTGGGCACGACGGCCGGCCGGGACGACGAGGCGCTGTTCCGCACGGCCCGGGATGCGCTGCTCGCGGCCGTTGGCGCGGGACGGATCAGCGTCGCCCGCCTGGCGCAGGCGGCCGCGCGGACCGCCATGCTGCACCGGAACCTGGTCGCACGCCGCGACCGCACGGACCCCATGCCCCTCAGCCAGGTGATGCGCGTGCTGGAGGAGGTCGGCGCCGAGGCGGCCGCCCGAGCCGTGCGCACCGTCGGCGATGTCCATCTCGGGCCGGGGGACGTCGTCGTCGACCTGCGCCGCCGCACCGACCACGCCGCAGCATCACGCTCGACCGCCGTGACGGCCGTGCTCGCCGCCGACCTCGGGATGGACGTCGTGCCGGTCGACTCCCGCGCGGTCTGGGCGAGCGCGCGACGCGTCGCCGTCGTCACCCGCGATCACGACGCCCTGCTCGACGACGTTCTGGCCACCCGACCGGACGCCGTCGTCCTCCACACCGGTGTGCCCGAGGCGGCACCGAGGGCGGCGAACCTCGCCCTCACGTACGGGGTGAGCCTCGCGGGCGCCCGCGAGGTGGCTAGGCGGTGCGCCGCATGAGGGTGCTCGCGCTCAGCTCGGGGACGTCCGTCGACGCGATCGACGTCGCCCTCGCCGACGTGAGCGACGCCGACGGCGTCGTCACCCTGCGCACGCTGCACGCCGCGGAACGGCCCTGGCCGGCCGACCTGCGCCGTCGGATCCTGGCGGCGCTGCCGCCCGCGCCGGTCGGGATGGGCGAGGTCTGCGCCCTCGACACGCTGATCGGGCAGGCGTTCGGGGACGTCGGCGCGTGGGCGATCGGCGCGTGGGGCGACGTGGACCTCGTCGCCAGTCACGGCCAGACCGTCTTCCACTGGGTGGAGGGCGGGCAGGTGCGCGGCACGTTGCAGCTCGGGTCCGCCGCCCGGGTCGCGGCCCTGACCGGTCGGCCCGTGGTGCACGACCTGCGCAGCTCCGACATCGCGCACGGCGGCCACGGCGCACCCCTGGTGAGCCTGCTGGATCTGTTGTGGCTCGCCGATCGGCCCACGGCCGCCGTGAACATCGGGGGGATCGCGAACGTCACGCTCGTCGGCACGGGCACCGGCACCGGAGCCGGCGCAGTACGCGCCGGCGACACGGGCCCGGGCAACTGCCTGATCGACGTCGCCGCGGCGGCGCTCACCGGGGAGCCGTACGACGCCGACGGCGCGATCGCCCGCACCGGGTCGGTGGACGCCCGTGCCCTGGACGCGCTGCTCGCCGACCCGTTCTACGCGCTCCCGCTGCCGAAGAGCACGGGCCGGGAACTCTTCCATGCCGGGTACGTCGCGGACGTCCTGGCCGCCGCCGGTGTCGACGTCCCGGCCGGCGCGGACCTGCTCGCCACGCTGACGGAGCTGACCGCGGTCACGATCGCGAGCCACACGGGCGGGGTCGAGCGGGTCGTCGTCTCCGGTGGAGGGGTGCGCAACTCCGCCCTCATGGACGCGCTGCGCCGGCACGCGTCAGGCATCAGCACCTCCGGCGTCAGCACCTCCGGCGTCAGCACCTCCGACGTCATCACCTCCGACGAGCTCGGCCTGCCCTCCGATGCCAAGGAGGCGTATCTGTTCACGCTCCTCGGCTACCTCTCGGTGCGGGCGTTGCCGGGCACCGCCGAGGGACCAGGCGGACGTCGCGCCACCGGGGCGAGGGACGCCGTCGTGCTCGGCTCTCTCACCCCACCGGCGCCGGCGCCCTGTGCCCCCGCAAGCGCGCCCGTGCACAGGCTGATCGTCGAGGAAGGAACAGCATGAGCGAGAACAACGACTGGCGTGAGGTGCTCGGGCTACGCTCGCCCACCGAGGAACGCAACCCCCGCACCGGATCTCTCGATCAGCTCGACAGCGCCGAGCTCGTGACCACGATCATCGCCGAGGACGCCGGTGTGGTCGGGGCGGTCGAGGCGGTGGCGCCGGCGATCGCGCGCCTGGTCGATCTCGCAGTCGCGGCTATCGGCTCCGGTGGCCGCGTCCACTACGTCGGCTCCGGCACGTCCGGCCGGCTCGGCGTCCTGGACGCCGTCGAGCTCTTGCCCACCTATGGCGTCGGGGAGGAGATGTTCGTGGCACACCTGGCCGGGGGTGACGGGGCGATGATGCAGGCCGTGGAGGGGGCAGAGGACGACGTCGACGCCGGCGTTGTGGCCATGGCGCGGGTGGCGCCCGCCGACCTCGTCGTCGGCCTGACCGCCAGCGGGCGCACACCCTTCGTGGGTGGCGCACTGGCCGAGGCTCGGCGCGTCGGGGCCCGCACCGCGCTCGTCGCCACGAACCCGTATTCCGTGCTGGCCGCCGAGGTGGACGTGGCCGTCCTCGTCGACACCGGACCGGAGGTGGTCACCGGCTCCACCCGGATGAAGGCGGGGACCGCGCAGAAGCTCGTGCTCAACACGTTCTCGACCGCAACCATGGTGCGCCTGGGGCGCACGTACTCCAACCTCATGACCGCGGTCCTGCCCACGAACCAGAAGCTGCGCGCGCGGACCGTGCGCATGCTCGTCCAGGCCACCGGGATCGACGCCGCCCGGTGCGCCGAGGTGTTCGCCGAGGCCGGGGACGCCCGCGCGGCGATCGTTTCGCTGCTCGCGCACGTGCCGGTGGCTCGCGCCCGGATGCTGCTGCAGGAGAACCCGCCGGATCCGGCCCGCACGCAGGACCCTGGCGGCGTGCGGACTGCGGTCGCCGCGGCTGCTCGGCAGCCACCCGCGGACGAGCGGATCACCCGATGATCGACACCTCCCTGACGGTGCTGCTGCACGGACGGCTCGAGCAGCTCCAGCCGTCGACGAGGCGGGTGGCCGAGTACGTCCTCGCCGATCCGCGGCGGGTGGCCGGGATGACCATCGGCGCCCTCTCGGCGGCCTGCGGTGTCAGCCAGTCCACCATCGTCCGGCTCTGCCACGAGCTCGGACTCAGCGGCTACAGCCAGTTCCGGCTCGCGCTCGCGGCCGAACGCGGGCGGCGTGAGGCGTACGGCGACCGGGAACTGCGCAGCGGCGACATCGCCGAGGGCGACGACCTGGCGAGCGTCATCGCGAAGATCGCCTACGCGGACGCCCGCGCAGTGGAGGACACCGCCCGGTCCCTGTCGGTGACGGAGCTCGAGGCGGTCGTGGAGGCGATCGCGGGGGCCCGCCGGGTGGACGTGTACGGCGTGGGGGCATCGGGGTACGTCGCGGCGGACCTGCAGGCCAAGCTCCACCGGATCGGCCGGGTCGCATTCGCTCACCCGGACGCCCACCTCGCCCTCACCTCCGCCGCCCTGCTCGGCCCCGACGACGTCGCGATCGGCATCTCCCACACGGGTATGACGATCGACACGATCGACGCCCTGACGCTCGCGGCGAAGCGCGGCGCCACGACCGTCGCGATCACGAACGCGCCGAGCTCGGTGATCGCCCGGCTGGCGGACCACGTCCTGACCACGGCGGCCCGGGAGACCACGTTCCGCTCGGGGGCGACGGCAAGCCGGCTCGCCCAGCTGACGGTCGTGGACTGCGTGTTCGTCGCCGTCGCCCAACGCACGTATGCCCAGAGCCAGGCCGCCCTCGAGGCGACCCGGGCCGCCGTCGAGGACAGGAGGTTGAGCCGACCACGATCGGTACCACCCACCACCTGATCACCCATGGAGGAGACATGAAACGATCACTCGCAGCAGTACTGGGCCTGGCGATGGTGCCGGCCCTGACACTGGCCGGTCCGGCCGCCGCCGACGAACCCGAGGAACAGTGGCGCGGTATGTGGGTCGACGCCTTCAACGTCGGCATCTACACGCCCGAGCAGGTCACCGGCCTCGTCACCGACGCGCAGGCCCTCGGGGCGAACGCCCTGGTCGTCCAGATCGGGCGCCGCTTCGACTGCTTCTGCAACGACGCGCTCTACCCGCGCACCGACGCCGCCATCGACCCGGCACCGTACGACCCGCTCGCCGAGGTCATCGACGCCGCGCACGCGGCGGGTATCGAGGTGCACGCCTGGATCAACGCGACCACGCTGTGGAACTCGGCCACGCCGCCCACCTCTGGCGACCACGCCTTCAACGCTCACGGGTTCGACGCGACCGGCGGCGACCGGTGGCTCAACCAGCGCTACGACGGCGTCGAACGGGTGGGCAACAACGCCTATATCGACCCGGCGAACCCCGCTGCTGTCGACTACATCGTCGACGCGGTCACGTCGATCACGAACACCTACGACGTGGACGGCGTCAACCTCGACTACATCCGCTACCCGGACTACAACGCCGGGGAGTTCCAGAACGACTGGGGTTACTCCGAGACGTCGCTCGCCCGGTTCGCGGCCGAGACCGGGCGCACCGACCGGCCCGAGCCCGTCGATGCCGAGTTCAGCCAGTGGCGTCGCGACCAGGTCAGCGCACTCGTACGTAAGATCTACGTCGAGATGTACGCCACGGATGCGAGCGACCGCCTCAGCATCAACGGCATCACGTATGCCTACGGCCCGGTCAGCTACGGCGGCTGGGAGGGCACGCGCCCGTACACGAACGTCCTCCAGGACTGGCACGGCTGGTTGGACGAGGGGATCATCGACACCATCACCGCGATGAACTACAAGCGTGAGTGGGTGCCCGAGCAGGCGCGGATGTTCGACGAGTGGAACGACGCGCTCGTGGATTACGCGGCCGGTCGGCACGTCGTCAACGGTCCGGCGCTCTACCTCAACGAGATCCCGGACAGCGTCCAACAGGCGCAGGACACCCTGGACGCCGGCTTCGACGGGTGGATGGGCTACTCGTACGCGAACGTATCGATCACGGCCACGGCCTCGAGCGACCCGGCGGTCAAGACGGCGGAGCGTGCGGCACTGACCGCGGCGCTGCGCGGGGACGTCTTCGCCGCCGACGCCCGCGTGCCCGAGATGGAGTGGAAGACGTCACCGACGACCGGGATCCTCGCCGGAACGGTCGTCGTCCGCGACGGGTCGGCTGCGGACCAGGTGGATCTGGTGATCCACCCGATCGGGCGGACGCCGGGCGAGCGGATCGTCCTGCGGACGGACGGGACCGGATGGTTCGCCGCCGTCGATCTCGCGCCGGGTCGCTATCGCGTGGAGGTGGTCGAGGCCAGCGCCACGGGTACCGCGTCGACGATCGTGCGCGTCGACGCCGGCGAGATCACCGAGGCGTCCGTGCGCGCCCGGTAGGGGCGGGATCGGGCGGACCGCTGCCTCGCGGCGGCCCGCCCTGCCCGGATGCCACCAAGCTCGGATGCCACCTGGGAGCGTGGGTCGGTAGTGGCAACGCCGGTCCCGAGTCGAATCGCGTGCTATCGGGTCCGGCGCCGTCGATCTGATGGCCGGGGGCCTGTTCGGGGCGGTGCTGGCGTCCTTGCGGCCGTCCCTGTGGCTGGGCGTGGATAGCCGAGGTGCCCGGCGGACGGTCGGGCTCGACTAGGCTTCTGGATGTGTTCGGACGAAAGAAGGATGTCGAGGCCGCAGCGCCCGTGGTTGAGGAACAGCGCTCCGGCAAGGGCCGCCCCACGCCCAAGCGCCGTGAGGCCGAGGCGCTGAACCGCCGTCCGCTCGTCCCCACCGACCGACGCGCCGCGAAGCGCGTCCAGCGGGCCAGGTACAGCGAGCAGCGCGCCCGGATGAACCAGGCGATGATCACCGGCAAGGAGGACGACCTCCCCGCTCAGCACCGCGGCCCGGTGCGCCGCTGGATCCGCGACTACATCGACGCGCGCTGGAACCTCGGCGAGTTCTTCCTGCCGATCTCGGCGGCGATCGTCCTCATCCTGATCGCCTCCTCCTTCCTCGGGGGCCGCGAAGAACTATTCGTCACGATCGTCCTGGCGCTCTACGTGGTGGTCCTCATCGCGCTCGTCGACGCCGTCGTCGTCGCGTTCACCATCAAGCGCAAGCTCACGGCGAAGTTCGGCAAGGAGAAGCTCGGCCGCGGCGTCGCCCTCTACGCCGTGATGCGCGCCTTCCAGATGCGCCGCACCCGGCTGCCCAAGCCGCAGGTGCGGCGCGGCGAGTACCCCGCCTGACGCGACGAACCTGACCGGAGCGGTCGCCCGTCCTCCCACTCCAGCCGCCGGAGCAGGTTCGGCGCGCGGTACGTCACGTGCCCGCACCAGGACGCGCGGTACGTCACGTGCCCGCACCAGGACGCGCGGTACGTCACGTGCCCGCACCAGAGTCCAGGACGAGCCG
>JAENWO010000269.1 GCA_016649925.1 Actinomycetales bacterium | reverse complement strand
GTCGTCATCGCCGAGCCAGATTCGGCCGCTCGTTGGCACCACGAGACCGGACGCCGCGGCACACAATGTCGACTTCCCCGCGCCGTTCGCGCCCAGCAGCACGACGACGGAGCCCTCGGCGTCCGCTCGGACGCTCTGCCAGGAGCCGGCGGCCCCCGCGCCGCACACCCGGGCGCGCAGCGCCACTCCCGCGGGAGCGCTCAGGGTGACCTCGTCGCCGTCGAGCGCCCACGACGGCGAGCCGACTTGCGCGAGCAGCGTCTCGGCCAGCCGGGCGGCGTGCTCGTCGGCGCCCGGGGACGGGATGACGACACGGACCGGCAGCCCCACCACCCGCACCCCGACCACGTGCCGGCACTCCCGGAACGCGACCTGCCAGGTGGCCACGTGCAGCGTCGTGGTCCGGGACGCCAGCCGCACCCGCACCGAGGAGACCTCGGGTTCCATGTAGGAGACGCGCGCCGAGCGCAGCACCGGTTCGCCGTCGAGCCAGAGCACGAACGGGCCGGTGGAGCGCACCTCGATCGTGCGCCACTCGGCCTGGTCCACCTCGAGCACCGTCGCGGCGAGCGCGCACCGGTACTCCGGGGTGAAGCAGAACTCGCTCCAGTCCACGAGACCGTCGGCCCCGGTCCGACGGCGGCTCCACACCGCCTCGCGCCGGTGGCCCTCGGCGTCCCATGCCACCGAGCCGCCCTCGAGGACCTCCGGGAGGGCAGCGTCGGCGTCGAGAGGATGGGCGGCGGCGAGGCGCTCCTTGAGCGGACCGACGTCGGGCCCGTTCGTCAGGACCCACCTCGGAAGGCGAGCGTCGCCGTCGGGCACCGCGAACGGATCCCCCTCGGGGGCGACGTGCTCGGCCAGGTCCTCGCACGGCGTGGCCCACGCGGGGGTGACGAGCCAGTCGCGGACGGTGCCGTCGGGCCCGGTGAGGTGGACGGTGCGGTGAGTCACGCCACTCACTTGATACCCGTGTTGGCGATCCCCTGCGCGATCTGGCGCTGGAAGAACAGGAACAGGATGATCACCGGCAGCATCGAGACGACCGACATCGCGAGGATGAGGTTGAACGGCACCACTTCCTGCGCGTTGAACCGGGCGAGCGCGACCGGCAGCGTGTAGACGCTCTCGCTCTGCGCCACGACGAGCGGCCAGAGGAAGTCGTTCCACCGCCAGATGACGCTGAAGATCGCGACCACCGCCAGGGCCGGCTTGCACAGCGGGAGCACGATCTGCAGGAACGTGCGCAGCTCCCCCGAGCCGTCGACACGGGCCGCCTCGATGAGCTCGTCCGGGATCGTCAGCATGTACTGGCGCAGCAGGAACACGCCGGTGGGGGTCGCCGCCGCCGGGATGATCAGCCCCCACAGGGTGTTCACCATCCCGAAGCTGGCCACCACCTGGTAGACGGGGATGAGGATCACCTGCAGCGGGATCATGATCGTCGCGAGGGTGAGCAGGAACAACGCGTTGCGCCCGCGGAAGTTGTACTTCGACAGCGCGTACGCCGCCATCGAGTTGATCACGAGCGTGAGGATCGTCGCCGCCACCACCACGATGACGCTGTTCGTGACGTACGTGAGGAAGTCGAACCGGGTGAGCGCATCGGAGTAGTTCGTCAGGGCCCAGGACTCGGGCAGGACCGTCGGCGGTACCTCCGCCAGCTCGCTCTGAGTCTTGAACGACCCGAGGATCGTCCACACGATCGGGATCAGGACGACGAGGGCGAGGGTCGTCAGCAGCGCCACACGCAGGGCGTCGACGGCGCTCCAGCCGTGCTTGTTCAGCGACGTCCAGGACCGAGCCTGGTCCGCCGTCGGGCGGCCCTGCGTCGCCATCTCGGTGCTCAGGTTGCTGTTCATACCGCCTCCCTCCGACGCCCGACGAACCAGTTCACCAGCGTCAGGGCGAACACCGTGACGAAGAGCAGCACGCTGCCGGCCGACGCGAACCCGTATCGGATCGGTGAGACGAACCCGCGCTCGTAGATGTACTGCACGATGAGCGTCGTCGCGCCGACCGGCCCGCCGCCGGTGAGCGTGTAGATGAAGTCGAACGCCTGGAAACCGTGGATGGTGGACAGCACCAGCACCACGAGCAGGCTCGGCTGGAGCAGCGGGGCCGTGATGCTGCGGAACTGCTGCCACGCCGTCGCGCCGTCCATCCGGGCCGCCTCGTACAGCGAGGGGTCGATGCCCTGCAGACCGGCGAGCAGGATGAGGATGTAGAAGCCGACGTTCATCCAGACCCCGACGGCGATCACGCACGCCAGCACGAGCTCGGAGTCGATCAGCCAGCCGACCTCACCGCCACCGAACGGGGACAGGAACGTGTTGAGCAGGCCGCCGCGCCGCTCGAGGATCCAGTTCCAGACGAGCCCGACCACGACCGGCGAGAGCAGCACGGGAAGGAAGAACACCGCGCGGAAGAAGGCCTTGCCACGGACCTGGGCCTGCAGCAGCACTGCGAGCGCCGTCGCGATGACCACGCACAGCACCACGAACGCGAGTGCGAACACGACCGTGTTGCGCACCACGCCCCAGAACTGGTCGTCGGTGAGGATGCGCTGGTAGTTGCCCAGCCCCACCCAGTCGAACGTCCGGCCGTTGCCGGAGGAGTACAGGCTGATGTTGAACCCGTTGATCGCCGGCCAGATCGTGAACAAGCCGAAGATCACCATGTTGGGCAGGACGAACAGGTACGGCGCCAGGCGCAGGCCCAGCGGCACCTTACGGCGCCGCTGGGCCGTCGACAGCTGGGCCGTCGACAGCTGGGCCGTCGGCAGCTGGGCCGTCGACAGCTGGGCCGAGCCGGCCGGTCGCCCAGATTTCCGGCCGGAGGAGGTCACTGATCGAGTTCCTCGACGAGTGCCTCGATCTCCGTCTGCAGGTCCGCGATCGCGGTGGGCAGGTCCTTCTCGCCGGCGACGACGAGGTCGAGCTGGTTGACGAGCGCCGTTGCCGAGCCGCCGAACGCCGGGTCGGAGTTCGCGGCGTACGTTGCCTCCGGTGTGCGGACCAGGTCCGCGAGGAACACGTCCATGTCGGCCTGACGGTTCGGGTAGGTCACGCCGGTCTCGGCGAGATCGGCGCGGGTCGGCAGGAAGCTCGATGCCGCGACGAAGGACTCCTGCGACTCGGTGGAGTTCA
This sequence comes from Actinomycetales bacterium, assembly GCA_016649925.1. Taxonomy (GTDB): domain Bacteria; phylum Actinomycetota; class Actinomycetes; order Actinomycetales; family Beutenbergiaceae; genus JAENWO01. The sequence continues at coordinate 1,298 of JAENWO010000269.1, read as the reverse complement.
TGAACTCGATGAACGACGCCGCCAGGGCCGGGTTCGCGGACGCGGCGAACGCCGCCATGTACTTGCCGCCGGGGAAGCCGCCACACTCGGTGGCGCAGGGGTTCGGGGCGACCGCCCACTCGAAGTCGGCGTTCTGGGTGAACTGCGCCACCTGCCAGTTGCCGGACAGGTACACGGGTGTGTCCTGGGTGAGGAAGATCTCGTTCGCGCCGGCGTAGCGCGAGCCGGAACCGAGCCAGAAGTCACGGGACATGGTGTCCTCGGCCATCATGTCGACCAGCGGCTGGAGTGCCGCTTCGGCCGCGGCCGCGTCCAGGGAGGCCACGCCGTCGTTCACGATCTGCGTGCCGTACTGCGACAGGATCGTGGACAGCCGGTGGCCCGACTTGTCCATCGCGAACGCGTACGGGGTGCCGGTGGCGGCCTGCACCTCCTTCGCGGCGGCGATCATCTCCTCCCACGTCCACGGGTCCTCGGGATCGGGGAGCTCGACGCCGGCCTGGTTGAACAAGTCGACGTTGATGAACGGGCCGTTCAGCGTCAGGTCGGAAGGGACTGCGAACATCTCGCCGTTGTCACCGATGGTGGCCTGCGTCGGACCGGGCAGGAACTCCTGGACGTAGTCCTCGCCGAGGTAGGGCGTGAGGTCGAGCAGGTCGGCGCGGAACGGGGAGAGGTCGGTGAGGCGGACGACGTCGGGCGCGTTGCCACCGGACAGGCGCGCCTGGACCGACGTCACCAGGTCCGAGTACGGGAGGATCTCGAGGTTCACGGTGACGTCGTACTCCGCCTCGAAGCCGGCGATGAGGTCGCGCGTGGCCTGCTCGTCCGGGCCGTCCGTGAAGTAGACGTAGTTGAGCGTCTCGCCCGCGAAGTCGGCCGGGTCAGCGGTCTCGACGGGTGGCTGGGTGGTCTCCTCCGACCCCGATGGAGCTCCGGGTGCGCAGGCGGCCAGGGCCAGTGCGGCAAGCGCAGCGACGCCCATCGGGCGTAGATACCGACGTGCTGGAGCCACGATCGTCCTCCTCGACTCGAACCGATCCTCCGACCGGTTGGAACGCCGATCGACCTTGACCGGCTGCCACCCATCCTGGCCAGAAATCGGTTGCGCTGCACGCTCTCGGCTCGAACGGAGGATGAACAACTCATACCGAATTGGTCACAGAGAGTTGAAGGCTTGAGTGATCGCTCACCCGGGGTCGGTGCGCTCGGGCTCACTCCCGGCGGTTCGACCAGAGGGAGGAAGTGGCAACCACAACCGCCCCCTCGGTCGGAGGCGGGAGGGTCAGACCGCCACG
>JAENWO010000143.1 GCA_016649925.1 Actinomycetales bacterium | reverse complement strand
TCCGCGCCCTCGTGGCCGCACTGCACCATCACCTGAGCCTCCGGGGCCGCCTCGTCCTGGCCGGTGTGCCTCGCGTCGACGGCATGCCAGCACTCCCCCAGCCCACGCGCGCCGTCCTGGGACTCCACGCACGCTCGCTGGACACATCCCTCGCGAGGATCACCACCCCGCGGACCACCGTCACACACCTGCCTCTTCCTGCGTTCGACGATGCGGAGATATTCGCCTGCGACAACCTCCACCCGAGCCCCTCGGCTACTGCCGGTGGGCGGTCCTGCTCGCCGACCACCTGACGGGCTGAGACCGAGCGGCTGGGAAGGTCAGCGCGGGTCGCGTCCGAGCAGACCGAGAAGGCGGTCCTGGAGCGAGGCGTCCTCGGCAACGTCCACCACCGGGCCGAACACCTTCACTCCGGGCCCGAAGGCGTTCGGCGTGCGCAGCTCTTCGCCGGTCTCCTGGGCGCCCGGCCAAATCCGCTCCACCTCGCCGGGATCGATCTCGTCGTCCGGTCCGGTGGCACGTGCGATGACCCACCCGTGGAGGACGAGGTCAGTGCTGACGACCTGGTCGATCTGTGCGATACCTCTCGGCGAGGTCTGTCATGTCGTCCTGAGTACGGGGCGGGCGGCGGCGGTGTCAGGTGCCTGTCCACAGCGACCCGCGCGGCCGCGAGACGCGTGAGAGGCTGGCGGCGATGACTCAGATGCGCACCGAAGCCACCCATGCCCTGCAGAAGCTGGTCGGATCGCCTGACGCCGAGTTGCGTGCGGATCAGTGGCGCGCGATCGAGGCGCTGGTCGAGGGCCGGCGGCGCGCGCTCGTCGTCCAGCGCACCGGCTGGGGCAAGTCCGCCGTGTACTTCGTCGCGACCTCGCTGCTCCGGGCGCGCGGAGGCGGACCGAGCGTGATCATCTCCCCCCTGCTCGCGCTCATGCGGGACCAGATCGCGGCGGCGAAGCGGGCCGGCATCCGCGCGGTGACGATCAACTCGGCCAACACCACCGAGTGGGCCTCGATCCATGAGCAGATCGCAGCCGGCGAGGTCGACGTGCTCCTGTGCTCCCCCGAACGTCTGAACAACCCGGCATTCCGGGATGAGGTGCTCCCCCGGCTGGCCGCGAGCGCCGGCCTGGTCGTCATCGACGAGGCGCACTGCATCTCCGACTGGGGCCACGACTTCCGGCCCGACTACCGCCGCATTCGCACGCTCCTCGACGAACTCCCCGATGGCATCCCGGTCCTGGCCACGACGGCGACGGCGAACGAGCGAGTCAGCGCGGACGTCGCCGAACAGCTGGGCTCCGACGTGCTCGTGCTGCGAGGCGGGCTCGACCGACCCTCCCTGCACCTCGCTGTCGCCCACCTCCCGGATCAGCCGACCCGGATCGCGTGGTTGTCCTCGAACCTCGATCGCTACGCCGGTTCGGGGATCATCTACTGCCTCACCGTGGCGGCGGCGGAGGAGGTCGCACGTCAGTTGCGGGCGGCCGGTCACGCGGTCCAGGCGTACACCGGAGCGACCGACCCGACCGAGCGTGAGGCTCTCGAGACGGACCTCAAGGTGAACCGCGTCAAGGCCCTCGTCGCCACCTCGGCACTGGGCATGGGCTTCGACAAGCCCGATCTCGGCTTCGTCATCCACCTCGGTGCCCCGCCGTCGCCGATCGCGTACTACCAGCAGGTCGGGCGTGCGGGCCGCGCGGTCACCCGGGCCGACGTCGTGCTGCTCCCGGGCAGCGAGGACCGGGCGATCTGGGACTACTTCGGTTCGCTCGCCTTCCCCAAGTCCTCCGACGTGCGCGCCGCGATCGACGCGCTGCCGCCGCTCGGCTCGGGCGCGATGTCGGTGGCCCAGCTGGAGACGCAGGTGGACCTGCGCCGGTCTCGACTGGAGATGATGCTCAAGGTGCTCGACGTCGACGGCGCCGTCCGCCGAGTGGCTGGCGGCTGGGCCGCGACCGGTCAGCCATGGGAGTACGACGCTGAACGCTACCAGCGGGTCGAGGTGGCCAGGCTCGCCGAGCAGGACGCGATGGTGGCCTACGAGACGACCACCGAGTGTCGGATGGTCTTCCTGCGCCGGGACCTCGACGACCCCGAGCTGGACCCGGGCGAGCGGTGCGGCCGCTGCGACAACTGTGGTGGGGTGACGGTGCCCGAGGCCCCTGACACCGAGACGGTGGCGACCGCTCGGGAGCGCCTCGAGGCCCCCGGCGTGGAGGTGACCCCGCGGCGGCAGTGGCCCAGCGGCATGTCGGAGCTCGGCCTCGGCCTCAAGGGGCGGCTCGGCGAGGACGAGCGGGCCGAGACCGGGAGGGCCCTCGCCCGCCTCGACGGGCTCGGCCTGTCCGTGCCGCTCCGCGCGCTGTTCTCGGCCGCCACGCCCGACGGCGAGCTCCCGGTCGCGCTCCGAGCCCCCCTCATGCGGGTCCTCCAGGAGTGGGCCCCGACAGTCGACGTCGTCGTCCTCGTCACCTCGGCCACCCGCCCGATGCTCGTGCGCCACCTCTCCCAGGGGGTCTCACGCATCCTGCAGGTGCCCGTGGTCGGGTCGATCAGCCCCGATCCGTCACGTGAGCCGGGGCGGCACGACGTTAACTCCGCGCAACGGCTCGCCTCGGTGGCGCGGCGGCTTCGGCTCGACCTGAGCGAGGCCGCCGCAGCCGGGCTGCCAGGAAGGTCCGTGCTGCTCGTGGACGACTACACCGACTCGGGCTGGTCCCTCGCCTTCGCGTCGATGCTGTTGCGGCGTGCCGGAGCCGGAGCGGTCCTGCCCCTCGTCCTGGCACAGACCTGAGCCGACACCTCGCCTCATGACCTACCAGGCGGGTAGGGCCGATCAGCCCTGCGAGCGCCCCTTGAGAAAGCGCTCGAGCGGGATGCTGCCGTCCTGCCACGGCAGGAGCAGCCAGGCCACGAAGTAGACCCCGACACCGACGACCGGCAGCAGGAACGCGATCAGGACGAGGACGCGGACGAACCCCACGCTGACGTTCGTCTGGTCGGCGATACCACCACAGATGCCGCCGACGATCCGGTTGGGGCCGCGTCGGAAACCAATCCTGCGGATCATGTCGAAGAAGGAGTCCATGTCCCCAGGCTAGGTCGCGGGCCGACGGCCGGCATCCGGAATGTCCCCGATCTTTCCCCTGAGTGCCCGTGCATACGGTCAGGGTGTGCGGCGGAGCCGCGCCGCCTCACCGTGCGCCGGGAGGCCCTCGGCGTCGGCGAGGGCCACCAACCGGTCGGTGACCTCCTCCAGCGCCGCGGCGTCGTAGTCGATCACCTGCACGGACTTCAGGTACGCCTGCACCCCGAGGCCGCTGGCGAACCGGGCCGTCCCGCCCGTGGGCAGCACGTGGTTCGAACCCGCGATGTAGTCCCCCAGCGGGACCGGTGAGTACGGACCGACGAAGATCGCGCCGGCGTTGCGCACCCGGGCCGCGACCGCCGGGGCGTCGGCAGTCTGGATCTCGAGGTGCTCCGCGGCGTAGGCGTTGACGACCTCCAGGCCCTGCTCGACGTCGTCGACGAGGACGATCCCCGACTGGGGCCCGCCGAGCGCGGTCCGGATCCGCTCCGCGTGCTTGGCCACGGCGGTCTGCTCCTCGACGCGGGCGAGCACAGCGGCTGCCAGCTCGGCGGAGTCGGTGACGAGCACCGAGGCCGCCGCCGGGTCGTGCTCCGCCTGCGAGATGAGGTCCGCGGCCACGTAACCGGCGTCCGCACCCGCGTCGGCGAGCACGGCGATCTCGGTGGTGCCGGCCTCGGAGTCGATACCGACGACACCGAGCACCGCGCGCTTGGCAGCGGCCACGTAGATGTTCCCGGGCCCGGTCACGACGTCCACAGGTTCACACCTGTCCTGCGGCCCGTCAGCGCTGACCCCGTAGGCGAACATGGCGATCGCCTGCGCACCACCCACGGCATAGACCTCGTCCACCCCGAGCAGCGCGCACGCCGCGAGGATCGTCGGGTGCGGCAGACCGCCGAAGTCCTGCTGCGGAGGGCTGGCCACCGCGAGCGACTCCACTCCCGCCACCTGGGCGGCGACGACGTTCATCACCACGGATGACGGGTACACCGCGAGACCACCCGGCACGTACAGACCCACCCGCTCCACGGGGATCCAGCGCTGGTGCACGAGAGCACCGGGACCGAGCTCGGTGGTCCGCGGCTCCGGGAGCTGGGCCTCGTGTCCCAGCCGGGCCCGGCGGATCGCCTCGGTCAGCGCATCACGGACGTCCGGAGCCAGGCTGTCCAGCGCTGCGGCGAGCGCGTCGGCCGGCACCCGCAACGTGGCGGGACGAACGCCGTCGAACTGCTCGGCGAGGTCCCCGAGCGCCGACGCACCCCGGCTGCGGACCGCCTCGATGATCGGCAGGACGCGCCCGGTCGCGACGGCGATGTCCACCTCCGCCCGGGGCAGGGAGCTGCGCAGCTCCGCCGGACTCGGCGTGGTTCCCCGCAGGTCGATCGTTCGCATCACGTGCCCGAGTGTAGGACGCGGCGATAATGGCCCGATGACCCACTCACCACCCGAACCAGGATCCGAGCCAGAGCTCGTCACGATCCGTGACGACATGATCCGGCTCGGCCAGCTCCTCAAGCTGGCCGGGATCGCCGACGACGGCGCGTCCGCGCGGGCGCTGCTCGAGGACGGGGCGATCCGGGTCAACGGGGAGCCCGAGGCCCGCCGCGGCCGGCAGCTCTTCGTCGGCGACGAGGTGGCCGTGGACCTACCCGGCGGACAGCGGCTCCTGCGGGTCGGCGGGCAGGGCGTCTGACCCCTGCGCGGCGTAGGCGTCTGTCCCCTCCGCGGCGCGCCGCCTGCCAGAGGCTCATCCGGTCCGGTCCGGGATGGCGGCGTCGATCAGTACGCAGCTGAGTGCGTCGACGAGCGAGGGCCACGGTGAACGTGTCCCCGGCGGAGAGCTCGCGCGGGTCCTCTAGACCGCCCCGCCAAGTCGCCCCAGGCCGTGATCGTCTTCGGTTCGCCTCCGAGGATTCCTCCACGAGCTCACGGTAGGCGTCCTCCAGTGCCGAGTAGCGGGTGCCCCAGTCCACCTCGGGCCAGACCTCCCCTTGGGGCAGCCGGTCGAGGTAGGCGTGCCAGCCCGCGCCGTACTGGACGACGTCCTCGCCGACCAGGCCCACGTGCTCGAGCACCAGGCGGACGCCGTCGTCGACGGGCTCGAGCGTCGCGGTGAGGACACTTCCGGCGCTCGCCCCCTCCGCGTCGTCGGATGCGGTCCGGGTCACCTCGACCGATCGAGGCTCCTCGCACCGACGGATCGTCCCGCGGGCGTACTCCGCGCCGTTGTCCCAGTACGTGGCCCAGCCGAACCGACCTGACGCTCCTCGACCGTCACGGGAGCGAACCACCGGGCGATGCGCTTGGGCTCGCTGATGAGGCTCCAGGCGACGTCGAGATCGGTCTTCAGGTGGCGTTCGAAACGAAGGCCGACGGCGTCGGCCGAGGTCGTCAGGGTGGCGCGACCGGGCGTCGCTCAGGCCTCCTCGGGCGACGGCGTCGCTTCGGCCGGGTCCTCGTCCTTTGGCAGCTGCGCCTGGTAGTCGGGCAAGACCCGCTCGAACCGGCCGTTCCAGTCCTGGGCGGTGCCGCCCGCTAGCGCGGTGCCGAGGTCGTCGAGGTAGGTGTGCCATCCGGCGCCGTAATCACGAGCCTGCGCACGGTTCAGGCCACGGTGGTCCAGCACCAGCGCGGCTCCGCCGCCGGACTCGGCGACGATCGCCTCGAGCTCGCTCGTGCCCTCACCGGGGAAGTCCCACGTCACCACGAGCCGCCGGGGCTCGTCGCAGACGAGGACCTCGCCCGTGTGGTTGTTCTCGGAGTCCGGCTCGTCGGACATGGCGATCCGGTAGCGGCCCCCGACGGTGAGGTCACCGGTGAGCGTCCCGAGCCAGCCCTTGAGCCGGTCGGGTGAGGTGATGCCGCTCCACAGGTCGGCGGCCGATGTCGCGTACGTGCGCTCGAAGTGCACGGTGGCGCCGTCGCCGTGGGGCGTGAGGACCCCGAGGATCGTGGCCCGTGCGGCATTCGGTGATGCGTCGGTCATGAGTCTGCCTTCCGTGTGGGTGGTGGGTTCATGCTCCGGGTGTGGTCCTGGAGTCCCGACGGGCCCGGTTCCCGCGGGCGATCTCCGTCTCAAGTGCGTCGAGGCGCTGGTCCCAGAAGGCCCGGACGTTCTCGACCCAGGTCGCGACGTCGTCCATCGCCTCGCGGCGCAGGCTGTACAGGCGTCGCTGACCATCGATCTCGCTGTCCACGATGCCCGCCTCCCGGAGGACGCGCAGGTGTCGGGAGGCGGCGGGCTGGCTGATGCCGTACGCATCGCCGACGGACCGCGCGAGCTCACCGGCCGGCCGGGTGCCGGCTGCGAGCAGTTCCACGATCCGTCTCCGGACGGGGTCCCCGAGTGCGTCCATCGTCTGCATGCGCCCCATGTTTCCACTCCTTGTTATATAACGCAAGGGTGAATTATCTGGCACCTAGTCTGAAGGCGTGCCCGACGCCTCGCAGCCACCACCGCCGGCGGCGATCGCCGCCCTCGGTGGCACGGGCGCGCCCCACCGGCTGCCCGGTGGCCAGGGCCACAC
>JAENWO010000109.1 GCA_016649925.1 Actinomycetales bacterium | reverse complement strand
GCCGGGACCATGAAATTCAGTGAGAACTCCATCGATGAGCCGGCCACGGTGCTGGAGGTGCCCGCGCCCGAAGCGCCCGAAGCGCCCGAAGCGCCCGAAGCGCCCGAAGCTAGGCTGGCTGCCGTGAGCACGGACCACCCAGCCGGAAGCGGCAACGAGACGGGCGCGGCTGCTGCCCTCCACGCCGCGGGCCTGGCCCACGAGATCACCAGGCACGGCCGGGTGAGCTCCCTCGCCGAGGCTGCCGCCGCACGCGGGGTGGACCCCGCCGACATCATCAAGACGATCGTCGTGCGCCGTGGCCAGGACGACTTCCTCTTCGTCCTCGTGCCGGGTGGGCGCACCATCGCCTGGCCCAAGCTCCGCGCCCTGCTCGGCGTCACGCGCCTCTCGATGCCTGATGCGACCACGGCGCTGGAGGTGACGGGTTACGAGCGCGGCACGATCACCCCCTTCGGTGCCACGACAGCGTGGCCCGTCATCGCCGACGCCACGCTGCTCGGTCGTCGGGTCTCCATCGGAGCAGGCGCCCACGGCGTCGCGGCGAGCGTCGACGGCGACGCGCTCGTTGCGGCGCTGCAGGCCGAGGTCGCTGATGTCACCGTGCCCGAGTCGGACTGAGCAGCGTGCCGAGCGGCGCACCACCGCCGGGCCACGGCGTTCCCCGCGGTGCGCCGGTTCTCCTGCCGCACCCTGTCACGCGAGAGCTCTTCCCCTCGCCGGTCCCGCCGGGCACGGGATGGCCGGGCGATCCGGCAACCACTCGGACCCCGCGCGCACGCACGGAGTCCGATGTCCGACGCCTCGCCCGGAGCGCGAAGGACCTGCCCCAGGTCGATGCCCGCTCCAGCGTCTGCCGGGCCTGCCCGCGTCTGGTCGAGTGGCGCGAGAGCGTGGCTCGCACCCGCCGTCGGGCGTTCGCGGACCAGCCCTACTGGGGACGTCCCGGTCCAGGCCTCGGCGACCCGGCCGCCCAGCTACTCATCGTCGGCCTGGCTCCGGCAGCCCACGGGGCGAACCGCACCGGCCGGCTGTTCACCGGTGACCGCTCGGGGGACTGGATCTTCGCCGCCCTCCACCGCGCCGGTTACGCCACGCAGGCGGACTCGGTCGCCGCTGGTGACGGTCTCGAGCTGCACGGGGCACGGATCGTGGCTGCTGTGCGCTGCGCCCCGCCGGACAACGCTCCCACGCCTGACGAGCGGCGCACGTGCGCCCACTGGCTCCATCGCGAGATCGCGCTCGTGACCCCCACGACGACGGCGATCCTCGCTCTCGGCGGCATCGCCTGGCGGGCCACGTTCGCAGCCCTGGGCGCACTCGGCTGGACGGTACCCCGACCGCGACCCGCCTTCGGTCACGGCGTCGTCGTCCCGGTGACCGCGCTGCCAGCTCCCGGGTCACCGCTCGGCCGAGCTGTCGCCGTCGTCGGCAGCTACCACGTCTCCCAGCAGAACACGTTCACGGGGCGCCTGACCGAGACGATGCTGGACGAGGTCCTGACCCGCTGCCGTGTCAAAGACCACACCGCCGACTAGGACGTTCGCACCTACAGTGGAGAGATGACTGCTGCTACCTTTCCCGCGCCGTCAGACGGCATGGGCAAGACGCGCAAGGTGCCCCGCATCCTCATCCTCGGGGGAGGGTATGTCGGTTTCTACACAGCGATGCAGCTGCGCAGACGCCTCGGACGACGTGAGGTTGCGATCGTGGTTGTCGACCCGCGGTCCTACATGACGTACCAGCCGTTCCTCCCGGAGGCAGCGGCCGGGTCGCTCGAGCCGCGGCACGTCGTCGCCCCGCACCGTCGCGAGCTGCGCGGCTGCACGATCCTGTCCGGCCGGGTCACGGGCCTCGACCACGGGAAACGTCGGGCTGAGATCACCCCGACGGAGGGCGACGCCTACATGGTGAGCTACGACCACGTGGTCGTCGGGCTGGGTTCGGTCGCACGCACGCTGCCCATCCCCGGACTTGAGGAGAACGGCATCGGCTTCAAGCAGATCGAGGAAGCGATCGCCCTGCGCAACCAGGTGCTCAACAAGATGGACATCGCCGCGTCCACCTGGGAATCCGAGGCCCGACGGCGGATGCTCACCTTCACGTTCGTCGGCGGCGGTTTCGCCGGCATCGAGGCGCTCGCCGAGATCGAGGACATGGCCCGCGCCGCTACCCGCGACTTCGACTCCATCCGGCCGCAGGACCTCCGGTTCGTCCTCATCGAGGCGACGCCCCGGATCCTCCCGGAGCTCGGTGACGAACTCGGCGGATACGCCCTCGAGCAGCTGCGCAAGCGCGGCATCGACATCAAGCTGTCCACGCGTCTCGAATCGGCTGTCGGTGGTCACATCGTCTGCTCCGACGGCGACGCGTTCGACTCCGACACGCTGGTCTGGACCGCCGGCGTCAAAGCCAATCCCGTGCTCGCCGAGACCGACCTCCCGCTCGATCAGGTCGGCCGGGTCCGAGCTCTGGCCACGCTGCAGGTCTGCACCGAGGACGGCACCGTCGTCGACGGCGCGTGGACCGCCGGGGACTGCGCCGCCATACCGGACCTCGCAGCCGGCGAGAAGGGCAAGTTCTGTGCCCCGACGGCGCAGCACTCCGTCCGCCAGGCACGCCACCTGGGCGACAACCTGGCTCGCTTCCTCGCAGGGGAGGCGCTGACCGATTACTTCCACAAGAACATCGGCACGGTGGCATCCCTCGGCCTATACAAGGGTGTCGCTCAGATCGCGGGTGTGAAGTTCCGTGGACCGGTGGCCTGGTTCATGCACCGGACCTACCACATGTGGGCCATGCCGACCTTGAACCGCAAGATCCGTATCGTGCTCGACTGGACGACGGCGCTCATCTTCCGTCGTGAGCTGGTCGCCCTCGGTAGCCTGCAGAGCCCGCGTCAAGAGTTCGTCTCGGCGGCGGAGTCCGGCAAGAAGCCGGTCGCCTCGACCTGAGGCCGGGCCGCCTCGCACTAAGGGGTGCTCGCGTCGCACCGAGGCACGGCTGCCCGTGGCGGGGCCGCCGCTACACTCGGGCGCGGCCCCCATAGCCCAATCGGCAGAGGCAGCCGACTTAAAATCGGCCAAGTGTGGGTTCGAGTCCCACTGGGGGCACGGGCCCTGGCGAGCTAACCGGGAGAACTGATCGCGGGCGCCCGAGGGAGCGGTCCAGCAGGGTCGGTCGAGGCCGTGACCGAGGGAGCGGTCCGGGTCAGATCCAGCGCCGTGTCCGGCGGCTGAATGCCTCGTACGCGGGGCCGAACACTCGGCTGAGCATGCGCTCCTCCCACACGATGATCCCCTCCATGACCCACCCGATCACGGGAAGGACGAAGACCGGCCACCAGCTCGCCGCCGTCAGCGCGACACCGATGGTCGCCGTCGTGAATCCCAGGTAGATGGGGTTGCGGGAGAACCTGAACGGTCCGTCCGTCACGAGTGTCGATGCCTCGTGGAACGGGTGCACCGTGGTGCGTGCCCGGGTGAACGTGGCAGCCGTCCACGCCGCGAGCGCCATGCTCGCCGCGATCAGAAGAGCACCGATCGCACGGAGCCACCACAGGTGCGGCAGCGACAGCGGAAGGAGAAGATGCCCCACCAGGGCGATGAGCAGCCCGAGTCCGTAGACGACTGGGGGATAGACGCGAAGACGTGCGCGGCTCACCGGACCGACCCTAGACCGTCGGGCTCACCACGCCCAGGGGCGCAGGCTCAGCTCGTGCTGAGGATGAGGATCGTGATGAGACTCGCCGAGCTGGAGGCGATCTCCAGGCTGGCTGCCCTGTTGACGAAGTACCCCTCGGGTGCGGCGACGAGGAGCACCGTGCCCTCTGTGAGGTCGACGACGGGGCGCAACACCTTGATCGCCACCTCGCGCCGGGGCATCAGCTGCTGGTACAGGTAGACGTCGGAGAAGCCACCGTGACCGATGGGACGGACGTATACGTATCCGGCGATCGTCGGTGGGACGGCATCCGGCTCGGACACGTGCGCCTCCCCCAGGAACAGACGGCCGCGGCCCGCATAGGGTAGGGCAGCACGGCGCGATGCTGACAGTGTCGATCATCTGGGGGTGTGGCGATGAGGCAGGTCATGGCACTCTTCGCGGCGGGCGCACTGGTCCTCCTCGTGCTCACCGGGTGCTCGCCGTCGTCCCCGATCGTCGAGCTCGACGCCACCACGGCTCCACCGGGCGAGATGGACCCCCAGGTGGACAACTTCGTCACGCTGATGGCCGAGCTCTATGCGTACTTCCTCGTCCGCGACCCCGACGTCGAGGACCCGACGATCATCTCGCAGGACGCCTCGGTGGCCGTCGCGGTGCAGGAGCTCGACGATGCCTTGAGTCTCGACTCCCAGGCCCGGGACTTCGCGGCAGCGACCGCTTTCGAGCTCAGCCGGCTGGCCGGCGCCACCAGCACTGCGGGCGACGCCACGGGCGTGACGTTCGACCTCCGCGATGCGGGCGTGGTGGGCCGGTACGGTGCACGGACGATCGCGGCGGTCACGCTCCGGCAGCGGACCACGTACGAGAGCGGCCCCATCATCGAGGAGAGCGTCACCTACGCCGTCGGTTGGCACGACGGGTCGCTCAGCCTGGTGGAGCCCTACCTGCAGGACGGCGCACACCGGGGACTCGACTCCGGGGTCGGCCTCGGCTCGGCCATCGGGGCGGCCGAGCGTTTCCTCCAGCTCACCGGCGACGGCGACTGGGCGGCGATCCGGACCCTGAGCAACGGCGCGAACGCCTACGAGACGGACCTCGCGGTGTTCCAGTCCGTCCTCGAGGCGAGCGGGCCCGCGACGTTGGTCCAGCTGCCGCAGTTCGCGTCCGGCAGCACGCGTCTGGTCTATGTGCTGAACAGCGCTGGACTGGTGATCGGGCGGTTCGAGGTGTCCCTCGCCGGCGACACCACGGTCGTCTACTTCCCGACGGCCTGACCGAGGGCGTCCAGCTCGAGCACCATGGTGTCGGCGTTGCCGTTGCGTCCGACCTTGACGAAACCCGCCGCGGTGTAGAGGCGCGCCGCAGGGTTGTCGTCCTCGACGCTGAGGCTGATCCGCTCGATGCCCGCGTCCCGCGCGCGCGCCGCCAGCGCCCGGAGGAGTCCCGCGCCGATGCCGCGGCCCCGGTACCCGGGAAGAACGGCCATGCTCAGCTCGGGCACGTCGTCGGCCACGAAGCCGTATCCCGGCGAGGCGGCCGTGAACCGTCGCAGCCACGCCGCCCCGGCCGGGATCTGGAACCCGCTCGGTCCGGCGAGGTCGACGGCGACCACCCCGAGGTCGCCCTCGCGCTGCCAACCGGCGACGTAGTGGGAGAGCGTCTTGTTGCGCAGCACCTGCTTGCGGCTGAAGCGCTCCGCACCGGTCCAGTTGAAGGCTTCGAGCAGCATGTCGAGGAGGAACTCGGCGTCCTCAGGGCCGGCATCGCGCACGCCGACCCGGCCCTGCCGGGGCTCCTCGCGCATCGCTGCCCTCCTTGGCGGTTGTCTCAGGTGGGGCGGATCAGGCCGTTCTCGTACGCGTAGACGACAGCCTGGACGCGGTCGCGCAACCCCAGCTTGGCAAGCACCTTACCGACATGCGTCTTCACCGTCGCCTCCGAGACGTACAGCCGCTGGGCGATCTCCGCGTTCGAGAGCCCATCGGCGATGGCGAGCAGGACCTCGTGCTCGCGATGGGTGAGATCGGCGAGCAACTCGTCGTGGCCGGCGTCCGCACCGGTCGCGTCGCTGGGGCGCGGGAGCTGGGGAGCGAACATCTCGAGCATCCGTCGGGTGATCCGGGGAGAGACGACGGCGTCTCCCGAGGCGACCGTGCGGATGGCGCCCACCAGCTCCGTCGGTTGGGTGTCCTTGAGCAGGAAGCCGCTGGCGCCGGCCCGCAGGCCCGCGAACGCGTACTCGTCGAGGTCGAACGTGGTGAGGATGATGACCCGGGTGCCCGGATGCTCGGCCACGATCCGGCTGGTGGCGTCGATGCCGTTGACCCCGGGCATCCGCACGTCCATCAGGACGACGTCGGGACGCAGCGCATGCGTCATGCTCACCCCCGCCGCGCCGTCGGACGCCTCACCGACCACCACGATGTCGTCCTCGGCCTCCAGGACCAGACGGAAGCCCATCCGCAGCAGCGCTTGGTCGTCCACCAGCAGCACCGAGATGCTCACGCGTGCTCCTCCTTCTCCTCGAAGCGTAGGGCCACGCGGAGCCGCCAGCCGGAGCCGCCGGGGCCGGCCTCGACAGTTCCGCCGTACACCGCGGCGCGCTCCCGCATGCCGATCAGTCCCTGGCCACTGCCGACGGGGGCCTCGAGGGGGCCGGCGCCCGCATCGTTGGTGACGGTGACCGTGACCGTGTGGTCCGCACGAGCGACAGCTACCTCGATCCGTTCGGCGCGCGGGGCGTGGCGCAGCACGTTCGTCAGGCCCTCCTGGACGATCCGGTAGATGGTGAGCTCCAGACCCGCGTCGACAGGCACCGCCGGGCCGACGACGGTGAGCCGGACGGGCAGACCGGCCGCACGAAATGTCCCGATGAGCTCGCCCAGGTCGTGCCCACCGGGCTGCGGAGCGAGCGGCACGTCGCCGTCGGTGACCGCACCCGCGGTAAAGACGGAGCCGACCTGACCGTCGCGCAGCACCCCGAGGATGCGCCGCATATCGGCCAGCGCGTTGCGTCCCGTGGTGGCCAGCTCGGTGAGGGCCGCTGCGCTGCGCTCCGGTGACCGGGCGAGGCTCGCACTCGCACCGTCCGCCAGGGCGATCATCACGGACAGGCTGTGCGCGACGACGTCGTGCATCTCGCGGGCGATGCGGGTGCGCTCGGCCGCGGTGGCGATCCGCTCACGCTGGTCCCGCTCGAGCGCGAACTGGTTCGCGCGGTCGAGGAGGCGTTGCACGTGCTCGCGGCGGTTGCGCACGCTCGAGCCGATCGCGATCGCGACGAGGGTGAGGAGGAGCACTCCGACGGACGTCGCGATCACCGGGGTGACGGCCACGTTGGGCTCCCAGGTGCCCCACAGCAGCAGCGCGCCGAAGACACCGACGTTCACCCCGATCACGGCGGACCAGGCAACGCGCGGCGAGCGGTCCGTCGCCACGGCGTAGACGCCGAACGCGAGGCCGAGCTCGAACCCGCTGGTGTCCCCGGCGACCGCGACGGCGGCGAGGGCGAGCGCGGCGAGCGCCACCAGGGCGGCAACCGGCCGCCGTCGGCGCCAGTACAGCGCGGCGCACCCGCCAAGCATGAGCGCCCCGGACAGCCACGGGTTGGCTGCGAACCAGGCGCTGACCAGGCCTGGCACCCCGAACAGGACGATGACGAGCCAGTCCATCGCGACCGGGTGCTCCGCGAAGTAGCGGCGGACCGGGCCGAGGCGGCGAGCGTGGAGCTCGGTGAAGGGCGGCTCGTCCGCGGCGGGGGAGCCGGTGCCGCCGTCCGGCTGCGGATGGGCGATCGGGGCGCGGACCGGGTCCCCGCCGTCGGGCTCTGCGGCGCCGGACACCGACAGCGCAGTGGGCGCAGAGGGCGCAGAGGGCGCAGAGGGCGCAGTGGGCGCAGAGGGCGCAGAGGGCGCCAGGAGCGGCGGAACGCTGGCGGCCGAAGGCGCCGGCGGGATGTGTCCCGCCGGCGCTCGGCCGTCGCCGACGCTCAGGCGTCCCGCCGACGCAG
>JAENWO010000118.1 GCA_016649925.1 Actinomycetales bacterium | reverse complement strand
CGTGGCGATGTCCGCCACCAGCCGGGTGTCGGCGGCGCGGCGGTCGGCCACGAAGTCGCCGATGATGCTGCGCAGCTCGGGGACGCCGTCGCCCGTCATCGCCGAGGCCGCGAGCACCCTCGCACCGCGCAGACCGTCCTGGTCGACCCGCTCGGAGAGGTCGGCCAGGACGGCCGCGCGTTCGGGCTGAGGGAGCAGATCGGCCTGGTTCAGGACCACCACAGTCACGTCCGCGTGCCGCGACATCGGCCGGAGGTACTCCTGGTGGACCACCGCGTCGGCGTACTTCTGCGGGTCCAGCACCCAGACGAGGACGTCCACGGTCTCAGCGAGCCGGGCGGCGCGCCGGTGGTGGCCGATGATGACGGAGTCGACGTCGGGGAGGTCGAGCAGGACGAGCCCACCCAGGTCGCGGCCGCCCCAGCCGGACTCCACCTCGTGGCGCTGGTCCACCTTGAGCCAGTCCAGGAGCGCGGCAGCGTCTGCGGCGGGGCCCCACACCACGGCCAGCGGGTCCGACGTGGTGGGGCGCCGCACCCCGACCCGTGCCGCGGTGGTGCCACTCAGGGCGTTGAACAGAAGGGACTTGCCGCTTCCGGTTGCGCCGGCGAGGGCGACGACCGTGTGCTCGGCGGAGAGCTCGCGGCGCTGCCCGACATGCTCGAGCACCGCGTGGGCGTGCCGCAGCGGAGCATCCGGCCCGAGCCCCTCGACGCCGACGCGGTCCAGTGCTGCGACCGCCTCACGCAGGCCGGCCAGGCGGGCACCGAGGTCCACGGTGCGGCTCTTCGTGCGCGCCCTCACGCCGTGTGCTCCGGCGTCACGGTGTCCGGCTGCCGCGGCCCGGGCCCGATGGCGGCCCGCTGGTGCGGGTCGGTCGAGATGGTGGCGGACACCTGCGTCACAGGACCGGTACCGCCGGGTCCTGGTGGGTCAGCGCGAGCACGTCCCGGGCCCGCCGTCGCAGGTGGGCAGCGAGGTCCTCCCCCTCGACGGCGGGGCCGAGGAGGTCCATGAAGCGGGCCTTCTCGGCCTCGATCAGCGCGGTGATCCGCTCGTCCAGGTTGTCCCGGGCGGCCTCGGCGAGGCGCCGGACGGCCTGGTCGCCGAAGATGGCCTCGAGGAGCTTCTGCGCCAGGACGGCGGTGCCGCCGGCGATCGCGATCTCACCACCGAGGAGCCCACCGGTCGAGGCGAAGACGACGATCATCAGCACCACGCCGACGCCGTTCACCCCGAAGGCGAGGACGCGCGCCGTCGTGCGCTTGTTCTGTCCCTCGCCGCGCACCAGATCGAGGAGGAAGCCCTGCCACTGGCGGATCTGCTCCGCCGCGCGCTCGTCGAACCCCGGTGTGGCGCGGCCCCAGTCGCGGCCCGCGAGCAGCGATCGGCCGGTGACGTCCTGACGCAGGCTCTGCTGCGCGCGTTCCGCGGCGGCGTCGGCCTCGGCGTGCAGGAGGGCGTGCAGCCCCTGCCCGATCGCCTCCTGCACCTCCGCCTCCGGCTGCGGGCGTCCGGTGACGAACGCGGTGAACTGGTCACGCAGGCGGCCCACCCGGCTCTCGAGACTGCGGAAGAACTCACCGGTGCCGATGAAGTCCTGCCAGCGCGCGAGCACCTCGCCGCGGAGCATGGCCCCGTCGGCGAGCGAGGACATCACGTTCGAGGTGGTGAACGCCACGTCGATCCGCTCGCGGAGCTCGACGGCGGAGCGTGCCTGGCCCTCCGCGGCGTCGGCGAGCGTGGTGGCCTGCGCGGCGACGTTCGTCGTCGCCCCGGCCAGCGTCTGGCGGACGACGGCGGCGCGGGCGGCGGCGTCCACCGTGAGCGTGTCGAGCCAGTTCGCGAGGTCCGCGACCGAGGCGCGCGGCAGCATGCCACGCTCGTCCAGCGGCGACTCGGCCAGCAGGAACAGCGGTGCCCGGCCCAGGCCCTCGGCCGCGAGCATCGCGGCGAGGTCGTGGCTGACCTCCTCCATCACCGGCGGCGGCACCCGGTCCAGGACCACCGCCACGACCACCTGCCGACGGGACGCATCGCGCAGCAGCTCCCACGGGACGGCGTCGGCGTAGCGGTTCGCGGTGGTGACGAAGATCCAAAGGTCGGCAGCGGCGAGGAGCTGCCCCGCGAGCTGACGGTTCTCGTCCACCACGGAGTCGACGTCGGGCGCGTCCACGAGCACCAGCCCGGGGCGCATCCCCTCGTGGGGCTGCAGGCGCAGGGCAGCCCCACCCGCGCTACCGGCGGCGGCGCCCGACGGCGGAACGGCGGCGGCGTTGCCCGACGGCGGAACCGTCCCGTCCCCGTGCACCCGCGCCAGAGAGGGCAGCACGCGCTGGTCGGTGAACCAGCGGGCATCGGCCGGGTGATGGATGAGGACGGGGTCCCGCGTGGTGGGGCGCAGGGCGCCCGGCCGGGTCAGCGGGGCGCCGACGAGGGCGTTGACGAGCGTGGACTTCCCGGCGCCCGTGGACCCGCCCACCACGACGAGCAACGGGGCGTCGAGCTGGTCGTACCGCGGCAGGATGTAGTCGTCCAGCTGGTTGAGGACGTGGGCTCGCAACCCGCGCGCGTTCTCGACGCCGGGCACCTCCAGCGGGAAGCGCGCAGCCTCGACCGCCTCACGCAGGGCGTAGAGAGCCTTCTCCATGGGGGAGATCATGCCAGGGGTGACGTTGGCCACACCATTGGGCCGTCCGGGCCAGCGTTCGCTATCATGGGTGGACCTGGAGCGCACAAGCCGCGAGAGGGCCCAACAACACATCCGCTGAGGCGGATGCATGTGAACGGTGCGCGAACGGTGCATCTGCGTGGAGAGCGGGCCAGTGCGGAGGGGGACCAGCCGGGTCCACGGCTCCGCATCTGATGAACGGTCACCCATGCCCAGCACTGCCCCCACGTCGACTCTCACGTTCGCCGATCTCGGGCTGCCCGAGGACCTCCTCGACGCCGTCGTCTCGATGGGGTTCACCACCCCCACCGACATCCAGGCCGAGGCGATCCCGGCCCTGCTGGCCGGGCGTGACCTCACCGGCGTCGCCCAGACGGGTACCGGCAAGACGGCCGCTTTCGGCCTCCCGCTGCTTGCCGCGCTCGACGCCGGCCTCCGCAGGGTCCAGGGTCTCGTCCTGACGCCCACCCGTGAGCTCGCCCTGCAGGTCGCCGAGGCGATCGGCGACATGGCGTCGCGCAGCAAGGGCGTCAAGGTCCTGCCGATCTACGGTGGCGCACCCTTCGGCCCCCAGCTCAGGGGCATCTCCGCCGGCGCCCAGGTGGTGGTCGGCACCCCCGGCCGCGTGATCGACCTCCTCACCCGGGGTGCCCTGGACCTGTCCGGGCTGCGCTTCCTCGTGCTGGACGAGGCCGACGAGATGCTCCGGATGGGCTTCGCCGAGGACGTCGACCAGATCCTCACGCACGCCTCCCCCGAGCGTCAGACCGCGCTGTTCTCCGCGACCATGCCGCCCCCCATCCGCAAGGTCGCCCGTAACCACATGAAGGACCCGGTGGAGGTCGCGACCTCCCGCCAGTCGTCCACCACGGACACCATCAACCAGACCTACGCCGTCGTGCCCTTCCGGCACAAGATCGGGGCGCTCACGCGCGTGCTGGCCACCACGGAGGCCGACGCGACGCTCGTCTTCGTACGCACCCGCAGCACCGCCGAGGACGTCGGCACCGCGCTGGCCGAGCGGGGCGTCCCCGCCGCGACGATCAGCGGTGACGTCGCACAGAAGGAGCGAGAGCGGATCGTCGAGCGGCTGCGCTCCGGCTCGCTCAACGTGCTCGTGGCCACTGACGTCGCCGCGCGCGGACTCGACGTGGACCGCATCGGCCTTGTCGTCAACTTCGACGTACCCACCGAGCCTGAAGCGTATGTGCACCGCATCGGACGCACCGGCCGGGCCGGACGAACCGGGACGGCGCTGACGTTCCTCACCCCGCGTGAGCGCGGGCGGCTGCGGGCGATCGAGCACCTCACCCGGTCCCCGCTGAGGGAGGTCTCCGTGCCGACTCCCGCCGAGGTCAGCGCGCACCGCGCCACGTCCGTCATCACCTCGATCACCGAACGGCTCGGCAAGGGTCGCCTGGAGTCCTACCGCGACCTGCTCGCCACCTATGTCCTCGAGCACGACGTCGACCCGCTCGAGGCCGCCAGCGCGCTCGTCGCCCTGGCCGTCGGCGACGATGGGCCGATCCCGTGGCGCGAGCGGGAGTCGGACGACGGCGAGACGGGCGAGTTCGGCGCCGCGCGCTTCGACTCGGAGCGTCCGGCCAAGGTGGCCCGGGACAACCAGGGCGAGCGTCGCGACCGCGGCACCTACTCCCCCGGCCGGTCCCCTCGCGGGACCGTCTACCGCGTCGCCGTCGGGCATACGCACGGAGCACGGCCGGAGGCCATCGTCGGTGCCATCACCGGTGAGGGCGGGCTGCGCGGCAGCGACCTCGGCAAGATCGACATCTTCAGCAGCTTCTCCCTTGTGGAGATCACCGCGGACGTCTCGCCCGAGACCACCCGGCGGATCGGTGCGGCCCGCGTGGCCGGCCAGCTGCTGCGGATCCGGCCCGACGACGGACCGCGCCGCGCGCCCCGGGTCGGGGACGCAAAGTCGCACGTGGAGAAGCCGCACGTGGCGAAGAGCTACCGCGACAAGGGCGCCAAGAGCTACAGCGCGACCGCTCGGCCCTCGCGCAGCGTGAGCCGCTGACATCCCTTCAGGTGCGGACCCCGGAGGGACCCGGCCGATCGGCTGGGTCCCTCCGTCGTTCAGGCGTCCGGCGCGGCCGTCACCCGAGGCCAGCGGTCACCCGAGGCCAGCGGTCCGCGTGCGGCGGCGACCAGCTCGCCGGGTCGGCGTCGACCTGCTCCCCGGAGCGGATGTCCTTGACCTGGTCCGGGCCGTCCTGCCCGGCGAACCAGACGAACGGGATGCTGCGCCGATCCGCGTGCCGGATCTGCTTGCCGAACTTCGCGGCGCTGGGCGCCACGTCGGCTGGGATTCCGCGGGCCCGCAGGGCCGTCGCGACGGCGTCGCTCGCGGGCCGGTGCTCCTCGTCGGCGACGGCGACGAGCACCGCCGTCGGAACCGCACGCGTCGGGCGCATGACGTCCGCCGAGAGCAACCGGGAGACCAGCCGGGAGATGCCGATCGACAGGCCCACGCCCGGGTAGGTCCGGGAGCCGTCGGAGGCGAGGGAGTCGTAGCGCCCGCCTGAGCAGATGGACCCCAGCTGCTCGTGCCCCACGAGGGTCGTCTCGTAGACGCTGCCGGTGTAGTAGTCGAGCCCGCGGGCGATGCGCAGGTCCGCCCCGATCACGCCGGGTGCCCGCACGGCAGCCGCCTCGACGAGCTGGACGAGCTCGGACAGGCCTTCCTCCAACACCTCGTTGCGCACGCCGAGCGCGAGCACGGCGTCGGCGACGGAGGCGTCCGAGCCGGTGATCGACGCAAGGGCCAAGGCGGCCTCGGCCTGCTCCGGCGTCGCACCGTTGTCGCGCTGCAACCCCTGGCGGACGCCGTCGGGTCCGATCTTGTCGAGCTTGTCGATGGTGCGCAGGGTGCCCTCGACGTCTTCGAGGCCGATGCCCTGATAGAAGCCCTGGGCGACCTTGCGGTTGCTCACCGCGATCCGGATCGGCGGCATCCCGACGTCGCGCAGGGATCCGAGGGCCTCCGCGATGACGAGCGGCAGCTCGACCTCGAAGTGGAACGGCAGCTCGCCCTGCCCGACGACGTCGATGTCGGCCTGGGTGAACTCGCGGTAGCGCCCGTCCTGGGGTCGCTCCCCGCGCCACACCTTCTGGATCTGGTAGCGCTTGAACGGGAACGCGAGGTGACCGGCGTTCTCCAGGACGTACCGGGCGAACGGTACGGTGAGGTCGAAGTGGAGGCCGAGCGTCTTGTCGTCGGTGCGGTCCTCCTCCCCCTGCAGACGACGCAGCAGGTAGACCTCCTTGGACGTCTCACCCTTGCTGAGCAGCTGCTCCAGGGGTTCGACGGCGCGCGTCTCGATGTCCACGAAACCGTGCAGCTCGAAGGTGCGTTGCACGGTGCGCAGGATGTGAGTCTCGACAGCGCGGCCCTCAGGGAGCCACTCGGGGAAACCGGACAGAGGAGCGATACGAGCCATGGGCGCCATCTTCCCATCCGTTCGGACCGCTTGAGGTTGTGACCATCCCGTGACCACCGGTGGACGGCCCAACGGCGGGCACATGCGGCGGCGTTGCCTAGACTGTGGCAGTCCGCCGTTCCCGGCGTCGGCGGCCCGCGGCAGGATGCGGCTCTCGACCCGGGTGTGGCCCGAGGTCAGTTCCGAGGAGGATGGGTGTCCCCGAGCAAGCGGGAACGCGAGTACGCGCGCCGCCGCTACGAGAAGCGCGCCGCTAAGCAGGCTCAGGCGGCGCGGCTGCGACGTGAGCGACGGATCGTGGCGAGTATCGCCGTCGCCGTCCTCCTCCTGACCAGCGGGGCGTTGATCTTCCTCAACAGCCGCACCACGCCGGACGTGGCGGCCACCGAGCCGAGCGTCAGCGTGCCGGCCACCGAGCCGAGCGTCAGCGCGCCGGCCACCCCGTCCGACGCGCTTCCGACGACGAACCCGCAGACGTACGAAGCCCCGCCTCCGGCCAGCGACTCGCTCGGCAAGCAGTGGACGCTCACGCTGACGACGAACCGGGGCGACATCGTCCTCAACCTCGACGGCGCGGCGGCGCCCCAGGCCGTGGCGTCGTTCGTGATGCTCGCCTCGAACGGCTTCTACGACGGCACCGCGTGCCACCGGCTGACCGGCACGTTCCTGCAGTGCGGCGACCCCTCGGCGTCGGGCTCCGGTGGACCGGGGTACACGTTCGGACCGATCGAGAATGCACCGACCGACGACATCTACCCGGCCGGTACCGTCGCCATGGGCCGCCAGTCCGGCCTCGCCGACAGCATGGGCTCCCAGTTCTTCCTGGTGTTCGCCGACACCACGCTGCCGTCCGACAGCGCGGGCGGCTACACCGTATTCGGGACCGTGACCAGCGGTCTGGACATCCTGAGCCAGATCGGGACGGCCGGAACAGCCGACGCTGGACCGGACGGTCGACCGAGCGAAAACGTCATCATCGAGAACGTGGAGGTCCTGTGACCGATCAGCCGACTGGCAACGACGAGCAGATCGATATGGCGATGCCCACGGAGGGGACGCACGACGAGGGGACGCAGGGCACCCCCGCGGTGGAGGATGTCGAGCAGACGGCAGACACCGAGGCGGTTCGGGCCGTGGAGGTTGAGGCCGTGGAGGTTGAGGCCGTGGAGGTTGAGGCCGTGGAGGTTGAGG
>JAENWO010000042.1 GCA_016649925.1 Actinomycetales bacterium | reverse complement strand
CTCGCCATCCCGTTGTTCGTGCTGATGGGCAACCTCTTCGGAGGGTCCACGGTCAGCAAGCACCTCTTCGAGGCGGGCGAGGCCTGGCTGTCGACGATCCGTGGCGGCCTGGCGATGAGCAGCGTGGTGGCGTCCTCGATCTTCGCCGCGCTGACCGGGTCGAGCGCCGCCACCGCGGCCGCGATCGGCCACGTCGCGGTGCCGGAGATGGAGCAGCGCGGCGTGCCGGTGCGGATCGCGACCGGCGCGGTCGCCGCCGGCGGGACGCTGGGGATCTTGATCCCGCCCAGCGTGACACTGATCCTCTACGGCATCGCTTCCGAGGAGTCGATCGGGCAGCTGTTCGCGGCCGGCATCCTGCCCGGCATCGTGATCACGATCCTGTTCTGCATCTGGATCTACTTCGGCACTGCGATCGAGGAGAAGCGACTCGCCCGCAAGGCGGAGAAGGTCTCGGTCACCGCGGGTGCTCCCGCGGCTGACGGCACAGCGACGGCCCCGGTTGCCCCAGCCGGCGCCGACTACCAGGCTCCCGAGTTCACCTGGTCGGACCGGGTGCGCTCACTGGTCAAGGTGGTGCCGTTCATCGTGCTCATCGTCGCGGTTCTCGGCGTGCTGTACGCCGGCATCGCCACACCGAGCGAGGCGGCCGCCGTCGGCGTCGTGCTCGTGCTCCTGCTGATCGGGGTGGCCTACCGCGGTCTAGGCGGCCGGCAGTTCGTCAAGGTCCTCCTCGAGACGACCAACCAGAGCACGATGATCTTGATGATCGTGGCGTTCTCGGCGGTGATCGCGACGGTGCTGAGCTTCCTGCGGGTCCCGCAGGAGCTCGCCGGCATCGTCACCGACCTGGACCTGAACAAGTGGATCATCATGTTGGTGATCAACATCGTGCTGCTGGTGATGGGCTGCTTCCTGCCGCCGGTCTCCATCATCGTGATGGTCACGCCAATCCTCTACCCGCTGATCGTCGGGCTCGGGTTCGACCCGATCTGGTTCGGCATCATCATGACGATCAACATGGAGATCGGCCTGATCACGCCTCCGGTTGGACTGAACCTCTACGTCCTGCAAGGCGTGGTGCCCCACATCCCGCTCAAGGACATCTTCATGGGTGCGCTGCCGTACATCTTCGTGCTCAGCGCATCGATCGTGCTGTTCTCGATCTTCCCCTGGATCGTCACCTTCATTCCGGGGCTCTTGTACTAGCCGGTTCGCCGACCAGGAGGACCGCCCGTGCCGAGTGTCGTCACCTTCGACCTGTTCAGTGCGTTGACCGACTCGCGCACGGGCGGGGCGGCGGTGTTCGGCACCTGGGCAGCCCGCCGTTCCTGGTCGGCCACCGGTGAGCAGGTCTACGACACGTGGGACCGGCTGAACAAGGCGGCCCAGGCGGCCACCACCACCTGGGTGCCCTACGCAGAGCTCGCTGAGCAGGCACTGGACCGTGCCTATGGCAAGCTGGGGCTGGACGGCGACGTCGCAACCGACGTCGCCGTCCTGCTCGAGTCCCAGGCGCAGTGGCCGCTGTGGCCCGATGCCGCTGCGGGACTACGCCGGATCAGCGCCGGCCGTCGCGTCGGCATCCTGTCGAACGTCGACGACGCCCTCGTCGCCCGGACCCGGGCAGCCGCACACTTCGCTCCGGAGCTCGTGCTCACCTCCGAACGGCTCGGCGTCTACAAGCCCGACCCGAGGATCTACGAACGCGCGCGCGATGCCTGCGGTGGCGAGCTCGTGCACGTCGCGACGTCGGCGCGGGACGTGCGCGGCTCCCTGGAGGCCGGGATCGACGTCGTCCGCCTGCGGCGCCCCGGCCACCGGCTCGACCCGGACGGGCCGGCGTCGACGCACGAGGTGAGCGACCTCCATGAGCTCGCCGACGTACTCGGCTGCTGAGCCGCCGCGGTCAGCGGTAGGCGTCGATCCCGAGCTTGACCGCCAGGCCGATCCCGGCGATCCCGATCAGGGTGCGCAGCAGCCGCGCGGAGACATGGCGTACGACGACCGGACCGGTGCGGCCGCCGATCAGGCTGCCGAGGGCGAGGGGGACCACCGCCACCCAGGCGACGGGTGCCAGCACGGCGAACGCCAAGGCGGCGACGGCGTTGGCGAGCATCAGCAGCACGTTCTTCAGCGCGTTGGTCTGCGGCAGCCCGATGTCCGAGGCGGCCACGAGCAGCGCCAAGATCATCACCCCGGCGGCCGCGCCGAAGTAGCCGCCGTACACCGCCACCACGAAGATGCCGATGGTCATCCCGCGGCTGTCGCCGCCGTGGGCCAGGGTCCGCAGGAACTGCGGGCGCGGTTGCAGCAGGATCATCACCGAGGCGAGCCCGATCAGCCACGGGACGATCAGCGCGAACGAGCCGCCCGGCGTCACCAGCAGCAGCCCCGCTCCGGCAGCGCCGCCGACGGCCGCGATGGCGCCGAGCCGGCGCAGACGTGGGCCCTGCCCGCGCAGCTCGGGCCGCGACCCCAGCGCCGAGCCCACTCCACTGCCGAGCAGTGCGACGGTGTTGGTGACGTTGGCGGCCACGGGCGGCAGTCCGACGCTGAGCAGTGCCGGGTAGCTGAACAGCGAGGCCAGGCCGGCGATGCTGCTCGACAACCCGGCTGCGAGACCGATGACGAACAGGAACACCAGCTCGTCAAGCGGCACGGCGAGCTCCGGACTCAGCGGGTGTCAGAGGGAGTCACGCAGCAGCGCGACGTCGCTCACCAGGCGGATGTGCTCCGCCATCACGTCCGCGGCTGCCTCCTCGTCCTGGGCCCGGATGGCCTCAGCGATCTTGCGGTGGCCGGCCAGCGACTGCTCCGGGCGCTCCGGCTGCGACAGCGACTCGAGCCGGCTCTCCCTGATCTTGGCCGAGATCACCTCCATCAGGTCCGCCAGCAGCCCGGAGCGTGCCGCGGAGGTGACCGAGCCGTGGAAGAGCTCGTCGCCCTCGAGGCCGCGACCTCCGGCCTCGATGTCGCGCGCCATCACGTCCAGGGCGCTGTCGATCCTCGTCAGGTCCTCGTCGGTGCGGCGGAGCGCGGCCAACCCGGCGATCTTCACCTCGAGCGCCTCGCGGGCCTCGATGATCTCCGGGAGGCGGCGGGTGTGCGCCTGGACGGCCGAGAGCACCGCCGAGTCCGGACGGGTCTCGAGCAGGATCGCGCCCTCGCCGTGCCGGACCTCGACGAGGCCCTGCACCTCGAGCACGACCAGCGCCTGACGCACCGACGCGCGGCTGACGCCGAGCCCGGCAGCGAGCTCGCGCTCCGGGGGGAGCCGGTCGCCCGCGGTCAGGTTGAGCTCGTGGATCAGCAACAGCAGGCGCTCCACCAGCTGTTCGTAGAGCCGCGACCGCTGAATCGGACGCAGGGCGTACGCGCCCGCGCCGGCGTGAGGAGAAGACTTGGACAGGTCGGTCATGGAGGCTCCCTCTCTGGCGGCCGGCCGAGGACAGCGCGGGTGCTTGACATTCAGCCTACCGGAGGTTCATTGTTCTAGAGGCTCAGCCACTGGACCAGTAAGGACGGACTTTGATGGATCTGCTCTCCGACGTGCTCGTGGTCGACCTCACGCGCGCGCTGGCGGGGCCGCACGCGGCCATGATGCTCGGCGACCTCGGCGCCCGGGTGATCAAGGTGGAGTCGCCCGGCACCGGCGACGACACCCGGTTGTGGGGCCCGCCGTTCATCGGCGAGGGCGACCAGCGCGAGTCGACGTACTTCATGTCGTGCAACCGCAACAAGGAGTCCGTGACCGCCGACCTGAAGAGCGACGACGGCAAGGACTTCCTGCGACGGCTGGTGCGCCAGGCGGACGTGCTGATGGAGAACTTCCGTCCCGGCGTGCTGGACCGGCTCGGGTTCTCCGTCGAGGAGCTGCACCGGATCAACCCGCGCCTGGTCGTCCTCTCGATCACCGGTTTCGGCCACGACGGTCCCGAGGGCGGCCGCGCCGGGTACGACCAGATCGCCCAGGGCGAGGCGGGGCTGATGAGCCTGACCGGACCGGGGCCGGACGAGCCGACGAAGGTCGGCGTACCGATCGGCGACGTGTTGGCCGGGATGTACGGCGCGTACGGCGTCGTCGCCGCGCTCCACGAGCGGGACCGGACCGGCCGGGGCCGTGTCGTTCGCACCAGCCTGCTGGCCGGCATCGTCGGCGTGCACGCCTTCCAGGGCACCCGGCACACTGTTGCCGGCGAGGTCCCGACCGCCATCGGCAACCACCACCCCTCGATCGCGCCCTACGGCCTGTTCCGCACCGCCGACGCCGCCGTCCAGATCGCCGTCGGGAGCGAGGCGCTGTGGAACCGGTTCGCGCCGGTGGTCGGGATCGACGTGGCGGATCCCCGGTTCGCCAGCAACGAGCTGCGGGTGGCGCACCGGCCCGAGCTGATCGACGAGATTGAGCGTGCCTTCGTCGAGCACGGGGCGAAGGCATGGCTGGAGCGGCTCAACGAGGCCAGCGTGCCTGCCGGCAAGGTGCGCACGCTCGACGACGTCTACAGCTGGGACCAGACTCTGTCCCAGGGGTTGCTCATCGAGGTGGAGCACCCGACCGCCGGTCAGATCCAGCTCCCCGGACCACCCCTGCGCTTCGACGACAACGCCTACGCAGGCGCTCGCAAGAGCCACCTGGCACCGCCGACCCTGGGCCAGCATGACGCGAGTGTGCGGGCCTGGCTGGACGTGGTCGACGCCGGCGAGGGTGAGCCGTCGTGAGCCGCGGACCCGACGCCCGCACCCTGGTCGGGATGGTGCTCGACGAGGGCTCGTTCCGCTCCTGGGACGAGCCGCCGGTCCAGCATCCCCAGACCGAGGCATACGCCGCCGAGCTGGCCTCCGCGCGCGAGCGCACCGGGTTGGACGAGGCGGTGATGACCGGCGAGGGAACGATCCAGGGTCGCCACGTGGCCGTGATGGCGTGCGAGTTCTCCTTCCTCGCCGGCTCCATCGGCGTGGCCGCGGCCGAACGGCTCGTCCTGGCCGTGGAGCGTGCCACCGCGGAGGGCCTGCCGCTGCTGGCCGCTCCGGTCTCGGGCGGCACCCGGATGCAGGAGGGTGCCGTCGCCTTCATCCAGATGGTCAAGATCACCGCGGCGATCGCGCTGCACAAGGCCAAGGGGCTGCCCTACCTGGTCTACCTGCGGCACCCGACCACCGGCGGCGTCTTCGCCTCCTGGGGCTCGCTGGGCCACGTGACGGTGGCCGAACCGGGCGCGCTGATCGGCTTCCTCGGCCCGCGCGTCTACGAGGCGTTGTACGACCGGACCTTCCCCCCGGGCGTCCAGGTGGCCGAGAACCTCTTCCAGCGGGGGCTGATCGACGCGGTCGTACCGCCCGAGAACATCGCCGAGGTGCTGGTCCGGGCGCTGAACGTGCTGTGCGCGGACCGCACGGTGCCCGACGCGGCCCGGGAACGCACCGAGCCGGAGCCGGTGCCCGACATGGAGGCGTGGGACTCGATCGTGCGGTCGCGGCGTGAGGACCGGCCGGGAGTACGCCGGCTGCTGCGCTACGCAGCCAGCGACGTGGTGCCGCTCAACGGCACGGGGGAGGGCGAGCAGGACCCCGGCCTGCTCATCGCACTCGCCCGCTTCGGCGGTGCGCCCTGCGTGCTGCTCGGACAGGACCGGCGCGGCCAGACCGAGGACCGCCCGATGGGTCCCGGCGCGCTGCGCGAGGCCCGGCGCGGGATGCGCCTGGCCGCGGAGTTGTCGCTGCCTCTCGTCACCGTCATCGACACCCCGGGAGCCGCGCTTTCACCGGAGGCCGAGGAGGGTGGCCTGGCCGGCGAGATCGCCCGCTGCCTGTCGGACCTGATCACACTCGAGGCGCCGACGTTGACGCTGCTCCTCGGCCAGGGCACCGGAGGCGGCGCGCTCGCGCTGCTGCCGGGCGACCGGGTCATCGCGGCGCAGCACGGCTGGCTCTCGCCGTTGCCGCCCGAGGGTGCGAGTGCGATCGTGCACCGCGACACGGCCCACGCCCCGGAGATGGCGGCGAACCAGGGCGTGCGCTCCACGGACCTGCTCGCGGCCGGCATCGTCGACCGCATCGTCCCCGAACGTCCCGACGCGGCCGAGGAGCCCGAGGAGTTCTGCCGTCGCGTCGGCCACGTGCTGCGCGAGGAGCTCGCGGTGCTCCTGGGCGAGGACGGTCCCGAGCGGCTCGGCAGGCGGCTCGACCGCTACCGCCGGCTGGGGCTCTGAGCAGCGGGGTCGCGTGCCCGTTCACCGAGACGTCCCAGTACGGCGAAGCCGGCCAGCCCGCAGACGAGGGCGGCCGTTCCGGCGGGCAGGTACCCCCACCTCTCGATGAGCAGGCCGGTCGCCAGCGGACCGAGGCCGGCACCCACGACGTGGGAGGTGTAGAGCACGCCGAGCAGCCCGCCGAGGCGGTGCACCCCGAACCGGCGGGCGGCGACTCCGGGCAGCAGCGCCACGAAGCCGCCGTACCCGACACCGAACACGACGGCCTGCACGACCAGCCCGGGGTAGCCCAACGGCCAGATCCACAGCACGAAGCTCGCCCCGATCGCGACGAAGCACGCCCGGTAGGTGTGCAGCAAGCCGAACCGCTCGGCGACGGGGCCGAGCGCGAGCCGCCCCACGACGCTGACAGCGCCGATGACGGCGACCAGTCCGGCCGCCGCCACGGCGGGGATCCCGAGGTGCTCGGCGTAGGACGGCAGGTGGGCGAACGGGGTGAAGATCGCCACCGAGAGCAGCACCTGCGAGGCGTACAGCAACCGGTAGTCCGTCGAGCGCATCGACCGCGCGGCGGCGCCCGCGACCGGCTCGTGCCGTGGTAGCCGCTCGACCAGGAGGGCACAGCCGGCCAGCACCACGGCCGACACAATCCCCAGCACGACGTACGTCTGCCGCCAGCCGACCCAGATGATCGAGGACGCCAGCGCAGGGGCCATCACCAGCGTGCCCACGCCGATGCCCGAGACCGCGATGCCGACCGCGGTGGAACGGTTCTGCACGAAGAGGGCGCTGACCGTGGCGGTGAGCGGGATGAAGGTGGTGGCCATGGCTGCCCCGACGAGCACGCCATGGCCGACGTACAGCATCACAACGCTCTGCGCAGTGGCGGTCAGCAGCAGGCCGGCGCCGAAGCAGGCCGCACCCGCCCCGAGCACGGCCCGGGCGCCGAACCGGTCGGCGAGCACGCCCGCGGGAGCGCCTAGCAGGAAGAACACCATCACGGTCACCGCGAACCCGCCCGAGACGAGGCCCACGTCCGCTCCGAGCTCGGTCGCGGCCGGGACGGCCAGCACGCCGTAGCTGAAGCCGGTGCCGATGGTCAGGAACATCCCCACGAAGCCGACGGCCGCGGTGCGCCATCCCGAGCCGAGCTGCATGCGTGTCGCTTCCTGGTGGTGCCCATCGGGTTGGAACCCGATCCGAGGCAGTGGCATAGTGGCTGAACCAGTGAGCGTGCGTCAACCTGCACGACGAAGACGGGAGCTGTCCGTGACGAACCACCGTGTCGGCCTGATCGTGCCGAGCTCGAACCTGACGATGGAGACCGAGCTGCCGCGGATGCTGCACGCCCGCGAGCGGGTGGTTCCCGACGAGACGTTCACCTTCCACAGCAGCCGGATGCGGATGAAGCACGTGACCGCCGAGGAGCTCGTCGCGATGAACGCGCAGACCGAGCGCGCGACGCTGGAGGTCGCGGACGCCCGTCCCGACGTGGTCGCCTCCGCCTGCCTGGTCGCGATCATGGCGCAGGGGCCGCGCTACCACTGCAACGCCGAGGCGCAGATCATCGGCGTCCTCGACCGGGAGGGCGTGGACGCTCCGGTCGTCTCGAGCGCCGGTGCGCTGCTGCGCGCGCTCGACGCGCTCGGTGCGAAGCGGATCGCGATGGTCACGCCGTACATGAAGCCGCTGACCAAGCTGGTGGCCGATTACATCGAGGACGCCGGCTGCGAGGTCGTCGACACGTTGAGCCTGGAGGTGTCCGACAACCTAGCGGTCGCCCGCCTCGACCCGGCCGGACTGCGCGAGCACTGGCGGAAGGTGGACACCAGCGACGTCGACGCCCTGGTGCTGTCTGCCTGCGTGCAGATGCCGTCGCTCTCCGCCATCCAGCCGGTGGAGGATGCGGCCGGCATCCCGGTGCTCTCGGCGGCGACCGCCACCGTGTTCACCGCGCTGACCGAGCTCGGCCTGCGGCCCCAGGTGCCCGACGCCGGCCGGCTGCTCAGCGGCGAGGTCACCATGGACCGGGCGCCGCGCCGAGCCGGCGAGCCGACCGCGTGAGCATACGCGCGGTCGTCGTCGCCCAGACCGGTGGGCCCGAGGTCCTCGAGCTCAAGGAGCTGCCGACGCCGGAGCCCAGACCGGGCGAGGTGCGCGTCGACGTGGACGCCTGCGGGGTGAACTTCCTCGACGTCTACGAGCGGTCCGGGAAGTACCCGATGCAGACCCCGTTCATCGCCGGCTCCGAGGGGTGTGGCGTAGTCAGCGCGGTCGGGGACGGTGTCGACACCGTGACACTGGGTGACCGGGTCGCGTGGGCGATGGTCCATGGCGGCGGTTATGCCGGGCAGGTGGTGATCCCGGCGGAGCGGACCGCTCCGGTGCCCGACGACGTCAAGTCCGAGCAGGCGGCGGCGGTGATGCTCCAGGGCATGACCGCGCACTACCTGACCGAGTCGACCTTCCCGGTCCGGGCCGGCCAGACGGCGCTCGTGCACGCGGCGGCGGGCGGGCTCGGCCTGCTGCTCACGCAGATGCTGGTCGGCAAGGGGGTCCGAGTGATCGGGACGGCGTCGACCGCGGCGAAGGCGAGCCTGGCGACCGAGGCGGGTACCTCGGAGGTGATCGACTACACCGACCATGACGTGGCCGTGGAGGTACGGCGACTCACCGACGGCCGCGGCGTCGACGTCGTCTACGACGGGGTCGGCAAGGCCACCTTCGACGGCAGCATCGACTCGTTGGCGCGCCGCGGCACCATGGTGCTCGTCGGCGCCGCGAGCGGTCCGGTCCCGCCGGTCGACCCGCAGACGCTGAACAAGAAAGGGTCGCTGTTCCTGACCCGTCCGACGCTCGCGCACCACATCGCCGACCGGGACGAGCTGCTCGAGCGCGCCGCGGCGGTGCTCGGGCAGGTGGCGGAGGATCGCCTCGCCGTACGGATCGGCGGCAAGTACCCGCTCGCGGAAGCGGCGCAGGCGCACGAGGACCTGGTCGGCCGGCGCTCGACGGGGAAGCTGCTCATCCTGCCTGACCTGTGATCCGGGGACCCGGTGAGGCTGCGTGAACATCGTCTGCCGAGTGGACCTTGATCCTATGGTGTCAGTGGTGGACGATTCGGGTTGGTGGCTGCCCGCACGCCTGCGCCCAGCATTGGGTGGGCGAGATCGGTCTGCAGGGCACGACAACGTGGATCGACGGCTCCGACGAGCGGGTCGAGGCCTACGACCTGGACCGTCGGTGGCGGACTGGGCAAGCGGACCGCGATCGGGGGCGAAGTCTGATGCGCCGGGTACCGACCGGAGAGATCGTCGACGTGCTGGAGCGGCCGGTGGGGGCATGGCCGATCAGTTGCTGACAGGATTGGGCATCGAGGTCAGCGCCGCCCGTGTGGCACGGCACTACGGTGCCCGCAGCGAAGGCGGCATACTCGATGGCTGGCTCGTGGATGAGTCCGGTTATGCCGATTTGACGACCATCGAGGGCGCCGGCATAACCGAATGGGCAGTCCCGCTCTATATGACTGATGCCAACACGACGGCGAAGATGGCGCGAGACACATTGGACCTCGCGATGTCGCTCAGTAAGGCACGACGATGACTCTCCACCTCTTTGCCATTGCGGGCATCGGTGAAGTAAGCGTCGACGATGACATCGCTCAGATCATCGTCGACGCTCTCGATGACCCCCTCCAAGACGGCGATGTAGTGGTCGTGACCAGCAAGATCGTCAGCAAGGCGGCAGGGCTCGCCACCGTAGCCGACCGCGACGACATCATGGACGATGAGACTGATCGAGTCGTGGCCACACGAGGGCAGACCCGTATTGTTCGCACCCGTCAAGGCCTCACCTTGGCCGCAGCCGGCATCGACGCTTCCAATATCGCGCTCGGTCAAGCCATTTCGCTCCCTCGTGACCCCGACATATCGGCACACGACCTTCGAACACGACTGACCGCCCTGACTCGAGCCGTGGTCGTCGTGATCATCACTGACACGGCGGGGCGCGCTTGGCGGATCGGCCAGACCGATATCGGCGCGGCCGGTATCAAGCCACACTTAAATTTCACCGGCCTCGAAGACGCCTACGGCAACATGCTTGCCGTCACAGCGCCAGCCATCGCCGATGAGCTCGCGGGTGCTTCCGATCTCGTTGCTGAGAAACTGGGCGGCAACCCAGTCGTCATCGTCCGCGGCGTTCCTCGCGATTGGTTAATCGCCGACGATCAGGTGGGCGCATCTTCCCTCATCCTTAATGAAGAGGACGACTTGTTCGGGATGGGTTCGCGTGATGCCGTACTTGCTGCCTGCGGCCGTGGGGCAGTTTTGCGCGGATTCCCGGCCGATCCGGAAAACACACTTGAAGAGCTCATCCGGCGGGCACAAGAGGGCGTTGACCGGGCTGTAGTCGAGCTCATCGCCATTAATGAGTCAACGCTGCAGATCTCCTCGTCGGCAGCCATTCCCGGTCCGAGTGCGCGGATCGCTGTCGGCACCTTGGCCGAACGGTTGAGAGTGCTTGCGCGGGCGATGCGCCTGAACGTCAGGATCGAGATCGCCAAGGACAAACGGTAAAGGGGTAATGGTTAAAGCTCCGCTCACAATGTGAGCATACCGACAATGATGATCGTTAATCATTTGACGCATGACAACGCTTTACAACGACGAGCAGCTCGATCCTGTCGACCTATGGAGCAGAACCGGACACTGCCACCCGAACGAAGATCGCATGAGTCGTTGTCATAAACACGGTCAATATTGCGACACACTCAAACGCCTCGGCTGCCACACACCGAATATGTCGGCGCCGCCTGGATGATCGGCTACGCCAGAGTCTCCACCAACGATCAAGACATCAGCGCGCAAATCGCGCGGCTGGAAACGGCTGGCTGCGAAATCGTCTGGTCCGACGTCCTCTCCGGCACCCGAGCATCCCGGCCCCAGTGGGATGCCTGCCTCAAATCGCTCAACAAAGGCGACCAGCTCGACATCACCAAACTCGACCGCGCCGGCCGAAGCCTCAAACACCTGATGGCACTCTCCGAACAACTCGACGAACGCGGCATCACCCTCAAGGTGATCGACCAGGCGATCGACACCTCCACCTCAGCCGGACGGGCGCTATTCCAGATGCTCGGCGTCTTCGCCGAATTCGAACGCAACCTCATCAGCGAACGAACCAAAGAAGCACTCCGCGGCCGCCCGCGCGGCAGATCCGGAGGCCGACCGAAAGCACTAACTGATGCTTGGCTCAAACGAGCCCAAGACATGTACGACGCCAAAACGATGACCGTGCCAGAAATCGCCGGCGCCGTTAAATGCTCAGCATCAACGCTGTACCGACATCTGA
Source organism: Actinomycetales bacterium (assembly GCA_016649925.1). GTDB lineage: Bacteria > Actinomycetota > Actinomycetes > Actinomycetales > Beutenbergiaceae > JAENWO01. The sequence continues at coordinate 33 of JAENWO010000042.1, read as the reverse complement.
CGTTGGACACCGCGAACGCGGATTAGGAGTTGG
>JAENWO010000045.1 GCA_016649925.1 Actinomycetales bacterium | reverse complement strand
GCCGCCCACTGCTGGGACAGCTGCGTGGCGATCCCGGTGGCCACCTCCAAGCGCTCGGCGTTGATGTCGTGAAGGGAAATGGTCAGCTGAGGAAGGTCACTGTAGCTGAACAGGTCAGCAAGCAGTTGTCGAGTGAAGACGACGCTCCCGGCGCCGATGAATGCGATGGTCACCATGTCCTCATCCTGTGCCGCATCGAGCAATCCGACCAAACTTTCTGCTCGAAATCCGGTAAAGTGAGCAATCGGACTGAGCGATTGCAGGAAGCAGAGGAACGGAAATGGGCCGATCGGTGACTTTCGGAGCCGCGCCGCAGCCCAGGGTCACATCCGCGAGGCGGACCGATCGCATGGTGCGGATCTTGGCCGCGGTCGGATCACGCCAATCAGTCTCTCTCGCGGAGCTCACGGACGAGCTGGAGGTGTCGGCCGCCACGATGCGGCGTGACCTGACCGAGCTGGAGCAGCAGGGACTGATCACCCGCACCCACGGCGGAGCGCGGGGCTCGCTCGGACCCCCGGAGCTCCCAGTGCGATTGCGCGACACCCAGTCGCGGGATGCGAAACGGGCGATCGCCCGCGCTGTCGCCGATCTCCTGCCCAACCGCCGATTGGCGGTGGCGCTGAGCGGCGGCACAACGACGGCCGAGGTCGCCAGGGCACTAGCCCCGTTTTCCGCACCGGTTGGGGGTAGGCCTTGATGATCTTGCTGGTGTGATCGTGGCGGTCGGCGATTGAAAGTCCTTGTTGATCAGGGTGTTTGCCTCCGGAGCCGTTGCGCGGTTCCGGGCGCCCACACTGACCGCAGCCACATCATGTAGGGCCAAACCAGTGATCCTCGCCTTGACGCGACACGCTGGGCCGTATGCTTCGAACACCAAGGAGGGCGCGCTAATGTAGGGTCAACCCGAGGGAAGGCTGGCCGGGATGTACATCAAGCGGCACGCGGTCGTGCGGGGCGGCAGACGGTACGTGTACCTGCGCCTGGTCGAGGCCTACCGGGACGAGCGGGGCCGGGTGCGGCACCGGGTACTGACCACGTTGGGCCGCGAGGACGAACTGAAGGCGTCCGGCCAACTGGACCAGCTGGCCGCCTCGTTCACCCGGCTGGACCCGCCGCCGGTGGGCACCCGCCGTCATGTCGGTCCGCTGCTGCTGGTGGCGCACTACCTGGACCGGCTCGGCCTGGTCAAACTGGTCGACGCCGCGGTCCCGATGCGCGGCCGCGCCCAGCTGACCCACGGCGAGGTGATCGCGGCCCTGGTCGCCAACCGGCTGTGCGGCCCGGCGCCGCTCTACGACGTCGCCGGCTGGGCCTCCAGCGCGGCGCTGGCCGAACTCTTCGCCATCCCGGCCGCGCTGCTCAACGACGACCGGCTCGGCCGGGCCCTGGAAGCGCTGTCCCCGGTGGCCGAACAGGTCCGCGGCCAGCTAGCGCTGGCCGCCGCGAGCACCTGCGCGGTAGACCTGTCCCGGCTCCACCTGGACCTGACCGCGGTCCGGTTCACCGGCGCCCACACCAATTCCGCGCTGGTCGAGAAGGGGTGGGCCGCCGACCGCAGCATCGCCCGCCAGGTCAAGACCCTGCAGGCATCCACCCCGGACGGGGTCGCGGTCTACTACCGGCCCCACCCCGGCTCGGCCAGCGAGCTGCCCTGCTTCACCGCCGCCCTGGAACGCCTCGCCGAGCTGGCCCCGCCCGGGCTGGTGGTGGTCGCCGACTCCGGGCTGGGCTACCTGGGCAGCCTGTGCGCCGCCGACGCCGCCGGGCTGCGGTTCGTGGTGCCGCTACGGGCCGACACCGGCTGGGCCGACAGGTTCCGCACCGACGTGGGCACCCTCGAGGCCCTGCCCGAGCTGGACCACCGCTCCCAACGCGACCAACGCCACCACACCGCCGAACCCGCCCGCTACCACGGCCTGCTGCGCCCCCTGGACATCACCGACAAGGACACCGGCCGGACGCACCGGCTGCGGGCCGCCTACATCTGGTCATCCGAGGAAGCCGCCTCCGTCGCCGCCGGACGCGAACGCGCACTGGCCAAGGCCGAGGAAGCCCTCGGCCGGATCCGCAACGGCCTCGGCGGCCGCTACTACAAAACCAAGAAACAGGTCGACACCCGGGTCGCGAAGATCATCGGCACCAACATCGCCGACCTGATCACCGTCACCAGCGGTCCCGCCCGAGGCGACAAACCCACCCTGCGCTGGCAGCGCAACCACGACACCATCACCACCGCCGCCCAACTCGACGGACTCTACGCGGTCGCCACCAACCTGCCCGACCCACCCGACACCGACCTCACCGCGCTCGAGGTACTCAAGCTCTACAAGGACCAGTGGATCGTCGAACAACGCCACCGCGACCTCAAACAAACCCTGCACGTGCGGCCAGTCTTCCTCCACAACGACGACCGCATCGAAGCGCTCATCGCCGTCGTCGGCATCGCCCTGCTCATCTTCGGCCTGATCGAGGCCGACCTGCGCCACGAACTCGGCGAGGGCACCCCCCTACCCGGCATCCTCCCCGAAGGCCGCGACGCCATCCCCACCGCCCGCGCCGTACTCACCACCTTCGCCGGCCTCCACGCCACCTACACCCCAACCGGGCTCATCCTCGACCGGCTCACCCCCACCCAGCGACTCATCCTCGCCCACCTCAACATCCCCCTCCCCTGGCCAGAAGCGCGCCCCACCCCCACCAACCATGACCCCAACCGGTGCGGAAAACGGGGCTAGCGATCCGCGCCGCGAGGGGGCAGGCTGGACCAATGAGCGCCACCACCACCTCCACCCCGATGTCGGAGGTGCTGCACCTGCAGCGCTCCGCCTTCCACCGCGACGGCCCGCCCTCCGCGGCGCTGCGACGGGACCGGATCGACCGCTTCGTCAACGCCGTCGTCTCCTCCTCCGACGCGCTGGTGGAGTCTCTCTCCGACGACTTCGGGCACCGCCCCGAGGTGACCACGCTCGTCACCGACATCCTCGCGCTCGGCGTCGAGGCCGAGATCGCCCGGGCCAACGTGGGCCGGTGGATGCGACCGCGCAGACCCATGGGCCGGGTCGCCTGCACCGCCCTGCGCGCCGTCGGTGTCCGCGCGGAGATGCGGCCGTCCCCGCTCGGCGTCGTTGGGGTGATGGGCACGTGGAACTTCCCGATCAACCTCACCGCGATCCCCGCGGTCTCAGCCCTGGCGGCGGGCAACCGGGTGATGATCAAGATGTCGGAGCAGATCCCGCGGACGGCGGATGTACTCGCGAACGCACTCCACGACGCCTTCGACGTCGAGGAGGTCGCCGTCCTGACGGGCGACGTCGCGGTGTCCCAGGAGTTCGCCGCCCTCGACCTGGACCACCTCTTCTTCACCGGCTCGGCCAAGGTCGGCTCCGCCGTCATGGCGGCCGCAGCGAAGCACCTCACGCCCGTCACGCTCGAGCTAGGCGGCAAGAACCCCGTGGTGCTGGGCGAGGACGTCGAGCAGGACCGGGCCGCGTTGCGCCGCGCCGCCGAACGGATCGCCGCCGCCCGCCTCGTCAACGGCGGCCAGGTCTGCCTGAGCCCGGACGAGGTCTACGTCCCGGAGTCCGCCGGGCGGACGTTCGTCCAGGAGCTCTTCAACGCCTGGGGCCGGACGATGCCCGAGCTGTTCGAGGCGGGTGAGGTCACCACGATCGTCGACGAGACCTCCTACGGGCGCATCGTCGCCCTGCTCGAGGACGCGTCCGCGAAGGGCGCCCAGGTCATCGGCTCCGTCCGCTCGGACGACGAGGGCGAGGACGCGCTGCGGGAGGCTCGGATCCTGTCCCCGGCGGTGGTCCTCGGTGTGACGGACGAGATGGACATCGCCCACGAGGAGATCTTCGGCCCGGTCCTGGCGGTGCACACGTACTCCGACGTCGAGGACGTCATCGACCTGCTCGCCGAGAAGCCGGCGCCCCTCGTGGTCACCTGGTACGGCCGGGACGACGCCGCCTTCCGCGACTTCGTGGCCAGGACGCGCTCCGGCGGGGTGGCGCGCAACGACTTCGCGCTGACCAACGTCGTCCCTGGCGTCCCGTTCGGGGGAGTGGGCCGGTCCGGGACCGGTCGCTACCACGGTCGGTTCGGCTTCGACACGTTCTCCCACCTGCGCGGCGTGGCCGGCTCGGACCTGCCGATCTCGCTGGCGACGCTCGTGTCCCCCTCGGCCGACGACCGCCTGCTGAACACCTTGCGCAAGGTGGTCTCCGCCTACGGCGGGCTGCTCCGCCGTCGGCTGCGGTGAGCGCGCCGTCCTTCGAAGGCGACGACGCCCCTGAGATCCCGCTGCTGGGGGGCGTCAGCGACGGCCTGGTACGCCAGGCCGGGACGGTCCGACGTCCGCGGGGGGGAGCACAGCGCCGCCGTCGAGGTCTGTCTGCAGCACCTGGCAGCCGCCGGGTTCGACGCCGCGCCGCGCTTCCTCGGCATCGACGGCCGGGGCCGGAAGGTCCTCAACTTCGTCGAGGGTGAGATGGGTGGGCGCCCGGCGAACGCCAGGGCCCTGACCGAGGACGTCCTGGTATCGCTCGCCGGCATCCAGCGCGGCCTCCGCGAGGTCTCGGCTCGCGTCGTCCGCGCGCCCATCGCGTAACCTTGCGGACTGTGGCTACCGACTTCCCAGCAGAGATCCAGGCCCTGCGCAAGATCCTGGACTCCATCCGCGCCGTCACCGACCCGGACGCGCTGAGGGCGCGGATCGCCGAGCTCTCGGAGGCGGCTGCCGTCCCGGACCTGTGGGACGACCCCGACGCCGCACAGCAGGTGACGAGTCAGCTCTCGCACGCCCAGACCGAGCTCGAGCGCATGGAGAAGCTGGAGGAGCGGATCGGGGACCTCGGGGCGCTCGTGGAGCTCGCCGTCGAGGAGTCCGACGCCGGCACCCTCGCCGAGGCCGAGGCCGAGCTGATCAAGGTCCACAACACGCTCGGCGAGCTCGAGGTGCGCACGCTCCTCTCGGGGGAGTACGACCAGCGCGACGCCGTGATCACGATCCGCGCGGGTGCGGGTGGCGTGGACGCCGCCGACTTCGCCGAGATGCTGCTCCGCATGTACCTGCGCTGGGCCGAGCGCAAGGGCTACCCGACGGCGGTGCTGGACACCTCCTACGCGGAGGAGGCCGGCCTGAAGTCCGCCACGTTCGAGGTGAAGGCGCCGTACGCCTTCGGGACGCTGTCCGTGGAGGCCGGTACGCACCGCCTCGTGCGGATCTCCCCGTTCGACAACCAGGGCCGGCGCCAGACGTCGTTCGCCGCCGTCGAGGTCATCCCGCTGACCGAGCAGACCGACCACATCGAGATCCCCGAGTCCGAGATCAAGGTGGACGTGTTCCGCTCCTCCGGCCCCGGCGGGCAGAGCGTCAACACCACGGACTCCGCGGTGCGGATGACCCACATCCCGACCGGCATCGTCGTCTCGATGCAGAACGAGAAGTCCCAGATCCAGAACCGGGCCGCCGCGCTGCGCGTGCTGCAGTCCCGGCTGCTGCTGCAGCTCCAGGCCGAGGAGAGTGCCGCGAAGAAGGCGCTCGCCGGTGACGTCAAGGCCTCGTGGGGCGACCAGATGCGTTCCTACGTGCTCCAGCCGTACCAGATGGTCAAGGACCTGCGCACCGAGCACGAGTCCGGCAACCCGAGCGCGGTTTTCGACGGCGACCTCGACGGCTTCATCAACGCGGGTATCCGCTGGCGCCGCCAGCACGAGCTCAGCGACAACTGACCCCACCCGGGCCGCCCCAGCACGAACCCCGGCACGCGAGTGCTGGCGATTACGCTCAAATCGCGAGATATGAGATGAATCGCCAGCACTCGCGTGCCGGGGTTACGGCGTGTCAGGGCGGGCCGCTGGCCCGTGGTGCATATGGTGCCTGTGGTCAGGAATGTGTTCTTCCCCCATTGTCGAGACTGGCCACTGGCACACGTGATTCGGTTAGAGAAGGTTTCCAAGGTCTACGCGCGTGGGGCTCGCCCCGCCCTGGACCAGATCTCCCTGGAGGTCGAACGCGGCGAGTTCGTGTTCCTCGTCGGCGCGTCCGGATCGGGGAAGTCGACCTTCCTGCGTCTCGTGCTGCGCGAGGAGCGACCCACGTCGGGCTCGGTGTTCGTCGCCGGCCGCGACCTGTCCAAGATCTCCCAGTGGAAGGTCCCGCACCTGCGCCGCCAGATCGGCACGGTGTTCCAGGACTTCAGGCTGCTGCACAACAAGACGGTTTTCGAGAACGTCGCGATCGCCCTGCAGGTGATCGGCAAGCCGCGTCACCACGTGATGACGACCGTGCCGGAGACCCTGGACATGGTCGGTCTCGCCGGCAAGGAGAAGCGCATGCCCCACGAGCTCTCCGGCGGTGAGCAGCAGCGCGTCGCGATCGCGCGCGCATTCGTCAACCGCCCCGTGATCCTGCTCGCGGACGAGCCCACCGGCAACCTGGACCCCACCACGTCCGTCGGCATCATGCGGCTGCTGGACCGCATCAACCGCACCGGCACCACGATCGTGATGGCAACCCACGACGACGAGATCGTCGACCAGATGCGTAAGCGCGTCGTCGAGCTGATCGACGGGCAGATGGTCCGCGACCAGGCCCGCGGCGTCTACGGGGCACCGCGATGAGGGGGACGACGTCATGCGTGTGAGATTCGTCCTCTCCCAGATCGGCAACGGCCTGCGCCGCAACCTCGCGATGGGGATCTCGGTGGTGCTCGTCACGTTCATCTCGCTCACCTTCGTCGGCGCCGCCGTGCTGCTGCAGACGCAGATCAACAACATGAAGGACGACTGGTACGACAGGGTCGAGGTGTCCGTCTTCCTCTGCCCGCAGACGTCCTACGCGCCCACGTGCGCCGGCGGCGAGGTCACCGAGGACCAGATGGCGCAGATCGAGTCAGTGCTGGAGTCCGAGGCCCTGAGCTCCTACGTCGACACGGTCTACGTCGAGACGAAGGACCAGGCGTTCGCCGCGTTCCAGTCGCAGTTCGGGGACCAGGGCTGGGCCCAGCGCATCACGGTCGACCAGATGCAGCTCTCCTTCCGCGTCAAGCTCCACGACCCGGAGCAGTACCAGGTGGTCGCCGACGAGCTCTCGGGCCGGGAGGGCGTCGAGGAGGTCGTGGACCAGCGGCAGATCCTCGAGCCGCTGTTCCTCATCCTCAACCGCACGACGATCCTGTCCGCCGGCCTCGCCGCGCTGATGACGGTCACCGCCGTCATGCTCATCACGACGACGATCCGGCTGTCCGCGATGAGCCGGAGCCGGGAGACCTCGATCATGCGGCTCGTCGGCGCCTCCAACCTGTTCATCCAGCTGCCGTTCATGCTTGAGGGCGCCATCGCCGCCCTTCTCGGCGCCCTGCTCGCGATCGGGGGGTTGTGGCTGGCCGTGCGCTACCTCGTGGAGGACTGGCTCGCCGAGTCGGTGCGCTGGGTGAACTTCGTCGATACCACCGATGTCCTGACCGTTGCGCCTATCCTGATCGCTATCGGCATCGGGCTGGCCGGCATCAGTTCCCTGGTCACCCTGAGCCGATACACGAAGGTGTGAGATCCGATGAACATCACACGTAGGCCTGCGACCCTCGGGCGGTGGCGCATGCTCGCGTGCGCGGTCGCCGTCGTGCTCGTCCTCGGCACCGGACTCCTCGGCGGTGCGCTGCCCTCCTCCGCCGACGCCCGGGACGACTTGGAGAACCAGCAGCGCCAGAACGAGATCGAACGGGAGCAGGTCGAGGCCTCCCTCGAGGGTGCCGACGCCCAGCTGGCCGAGACGTACCTCGCTCTTACCGACATCAACGCGCGCCTGCCGATCGCCCAGCAGGAGCTCGTCCTCGCGAACGAGGATCTCGCCGCGGCCGAACGGCACCGGGACTCGGTCCAGAACCGGCTCGCCGTCGCCCGGGCCCAGCAGGAGCAGCTCGCCACCGAGATCGCCGACGGCGATGCCGAGATCGCCTCGACCGAGACGTCGATGGGGGAGGTGGCCCGCTCCGCCTACCGCGGTGGCGACGGGATCACGACCCTCTCGGTGATCCTCGACGCGACCACGCCCGAGGAGTTCGCCGACCAGTACTCCGTGATGAACTCCGCGATGCGTACGCAGAACCAGACGCTCGACGACCTCAAGAACCTCAGGGCGATCAACCGCAACCGTCAGGTGCGCCTGGACGCCGTCGAGACCCGGATCGCCGAGCTCAAGGTCGAGGCCGACGCGGCCGTGGGCGCCGCCGAGGTGGCACGTAAGTCAGCGGCGGACCTCGTCGCCGAGATCGCGCAGCTCAAGGTGGACCAGGAGGCGCACGCCGCGGACCTCGAGGTCCAGCGCACGGCGTACGTCGGCCGTCAGGCCGAGCTGGACGCCTCCGACCAGGAGATCGCGAACCAGATCGCCGAGATCGCCCGGCAGGAGGAGGCCGAGCGCGAACGTCAGCGTCGGGACGAGGCCGAGCGTCAGGCGGAAGCCCGGCGACAGGCCCAGAGCCAGAACGGCGGGAGCGGAGCGGTCAGTGCCCCGCCGGCGCAGACGTCGGTGACCAGCGGCGGCGCTGGTGCGCTGGCCTCGCCGATCGCCCGTTCGCTCTACGTCACCTCGCCGTACGGTTACCGGGTCTACCCGATCACCGGTGGGTGGTTCTTCCACGCCGGTGTCGACCTGCGCTCCGGCTGCGGCGAGACGCAGATGGCCTCCGCCGCCGGGACGGTCGTCGCTGTGCGCGGGGCGTCCCAGAACGGCACCAGCGGCAACGCGGTGGTGGTCAACCATGGTGTCATCGGCGGCAACTCCTACGTCACCGTCTACAACCATCTCTCCCGGTTCGCGGTGAGCGTGGGCGAGTCGGTCGCCCAGGGCCAGGCGATCGGCTACACCGGAGCCACCGGCAACGTCACGGGCTGCCACGTCCACTTCGAGGTGTGGCGCAACGGTGCGACGATCGACCCGATGACCCTGCCCGGGTTCTGACGCCGGAGAGAGCCGACGGGCCCGCGCGAACCCGGGGGACGCCGTCGGGCGCCGGTTATCGCGTCGAGTTCCGCGCCGGACTCATCTAGTCTGACGGGGTCGCTTCGCCGGGCGGCACCGAAGGAGAGACCACCGATGAGCAACGCCGCCAAGGGCGCGAAGAAGAAGAAGAAGGACGACAAGGACCCGCGGTTCACCCGCAACATCGTCGCCCGCAACAAGAGGGCCCGTCATGACTACCACATCGACGACACGTACGAGGCCGGCCTGTCGTTGACCGGGACCGAGGTGAAGTCCCTGAGGGCGGGGCGAGCCTCTCTCGTGGACGGCTGGGTGAACATCGACGGCGGTGAGGCCTGGCTCGAGGGCGTGCACATCCCTGAATACGCCGAGGGCACGTGGACGAACCATGCCCCGCGGCGCAAGCGCAAGCTCCTCCTGCACCGCGAGCAGATCGACAAGCTCGCCGCGAAGACCCGCGAGAGGGGCCACACGATCGTGCCGCTGGAGCTGTACTTCCTCGGCGGCCGGGCGAAGGTCGAGATCGCGCTTGCCCGAGGCAAGCAGGAGTGGGACAAGCGGCAGAGCCTGCGCGAGCAGCAGGACGCCCGGGAGGCGCAGCGGGCGATGAGCGTGCGCCGCTCGCGCTAGCTTCCGGCCCCACCGGGGCACGAGGCACCCGTGTCGGTCCGGCGGGTGACGGCGTCCCGTTAGCATGGCGGCATGCTGGGGGTAGTGCGGGCACCGGCCCGGCGCACGTGGACCATCCTTCTCGCCTCGCTCGTGGCGGCACTCGCCCTCGTCTGGTCGGCGGTGCCGGCCCACGCCGACGAGGACCAGGGCAACCGGGCCATCACGCGCTACGACGTCGTCGCGGTGGCGAACACGGACGGCACCATCGACGTGACGCTCGACTTCGACTTCGACTTCGCCGACACACCCGGGCATGGGCCGTTCCTCACGATCGTCACCCGGCAGGAGATCGAGGGCGACCCGGACCATTACCGCGAGCTGCGGGTCTTTGACGTCACCGCCACCAGCCCTTCCGGTGCGCCCGCCGGCCTGCGCGAGGAGCGTGCGGATGCAGGGCTGGCGATCTACGTCGGGGACGAGAGCATCGACGACGTCCAAGGTGTCCAGCACTACGTCGTCACGTACTCCCTCGCCGGGCTGCCGAACTCCGGCGTCGGGGCCGCGGGCGAGGACGAGATCTACTGGAACGTCGTCGGCGGGGGCTTCGAGATCCCCCTCGAGAATGTGACCGTGACCGTGACCGGTCCCGCCGGCACGGCGCAGGCGGCCTGCTACGTCGGTCGCGTCGGCTCCCACCAGACGTGTGCCGGGTACAAGACCGACGGCGAGGGCACCGTGTTCCGGCAGGGCCGGCTCAACCCCGGCGAGGGCATGTCCGTCATCACCTCCTACCCTGGGGGCACGTTCGGCGGGGTCCAGCCGATCCTGGTGCCGCGTCGCACCCTGGCCAACTCCGTGGGACTCACCCCCGCGACGGGCGGCATCGCCGGTGCGCTCACGCTCCTCGGTGTGGGACTGGTGGGACACCGCGCCCGTCAGCGCGGCCGCGACGAGCAGTACCTCGGACTCACGCCCGGGCTCTTCCCGACGTCGGTCGACACCCCGAGGACGGGTCCGCGCGGAAAGCACCCGATCACGGTGCAGTTCACCCCGCCGGCCGGCGTGCGCCCCGGCGAGATGGGCACGCTCGCCGACGAGGTGGCCGACCCCCGGGACGTCACCGCGACGATCGTCGACCTCGCCGTCCAGGGCTACCTGACGATCCGCGAGGTCCCGCACGCGAAGGACCGCGACAAACCGGACTGGGAGCTGGTCCAGAAGATCGAGCGCGCCGACCCCCGCTTCATGGAGCTGCCGGCGTACGAGCGCACCCTGCTCCGCGGTGTCTTCGAAGGCAGCCGCACGAGCGTGCGCCTCAGTGAGCTGAAGTCCTCGTTCGCACCGACGATGGGCGAGGCCCAGGACCAGCTCTACGATGAGATGACCCACCTCGGCTGGTTCCGGAAGTCCCCCAAGGCGGTGCGCGCCCGGTGGTTCGCGGCCGGGATCGTGCTCGTGGTGGTCGGCGTCCTCGCAGCGATCGTCCTTGGGATCGTCGCCGGCCTCGGGGTGTTGGGCCTTCCGCTGATCGTGCTGGGCGTCGTCGTGGCGGCGCTCGCCAAGGCCGCGCCCGCGCGGACGGCCGACGGCACCGCGGTGCTCGCGCAGTCCCTCGGGTTCAAGCGGTACCTGGAGACCGCGGAGGCAAACCAGATCCGCTTCGAGGAGGGTGAGGACGT
>JAENWO010000293.1 GCA_016649925.1 Actinomycetales bacterium | reverse complement strand
GCCGCAGGTGCGGCGGGGGTGACGCGTACGGCCGGCGCCGCACGTGCGGCTGCTGCTGAGTGCCGGGCAGGGACCGTTCCCAAGCCGTCTCCACGTCGGCGCCCGCACGCAGGCGAGCGGCCACCTCGACGAGCGCCGCACCGAGGTCCGGCGAGGCCCTCGGGCGCCACTCGCGCCACCATCGCCACGGACGCAAGGGGAACAACCTCCCGCCGCGCCACCCCACGCGCTCAGCCGGTCCGGACCGGTGCCGCTCCGCGGACCTGGCCGGAACCACGAGCAACCAGGCAGCCAGGACCACGAGTGCGACCACGAGCCCGCCGGTCATCGCCCGCCGCCGTCCAACCGCCGGGCCAGGTCGGGCCACGCAACCCCCACCACGAGGGCTCCGGAGAGATCCCGCCGCATCGCGATCTCGCAACGCATGCCGACGGACTCGTCCGACCGGAGGACGGCGATCTGGTCCAGGCAGCGCCGTCCCTCCCAGCGGCGCAGGTGCACCACCGCGTCGAACGCGCTCAGCGCCTGCACCGCCACCGTTCGCGCACTCAGGCCGGCGAGTGCACCGAGGGCGACCAGCCTGGCGGGCACGTCCACCGCAGCGTTCGCGTGCACGGTGGCCCACCCGCCGTCGTGCCCCGTGTTCAACGCGCTGAGCACCTCGCGGACCTCCTCGCCGCGGCACTCGCCGAGGACGAGCCGGTCCGGTCGCATCCGCATCGCGGTGCGCACCAGGTAGTCCAGGCCGATTCCGCCCACGCCCTGGACGTTCGCCCGGCGCACCTGCAGGTGCACGACGTGCGGGTGGTCCGGGGCGAGCTCGGCCGCCTCCTCGATGCACACGATCCGCTCGTCGGGCGGAACGAGGGACAGCATGCTCGACAGGAGAGTGGTCTTCCCGGAACCCGTCGCACCGCTGACGAGGACGTTCGCCCGCACGCGCACGAGCTGCGCGAGCACGTCGGCGCCGGTGTGGTCGAGGAACCCGGAGGACTGCAGCTCGGCGAGGGTGAAGGCCCGACGGCGGACCGTTCGCAGGCTGATCAACGCACCCTCGGCGGCCAGCGGGGCGAGGACGGCATGGAGCCGGGTCCCGTCCGGCAGTCGGCCGTCCACCACCGGTGCCGCGTCGTCGAGCCGCTGACCGGCGGCGCTCGCCAGTCTTGTGGCGAGGAGCCGGGCGTCGCCGAGACCGGAAGCCGGCACCTGTTGCAGGCCGCTCCCCCGGTCCACCCACACCCCGCGGTCCGCGTTCACCAGGACGTCAGTGACCGACGGGTCGTCCAGCAGCGGCTGGAGCACCGGCCCGGCACCGAGCAGCTCCGCCCGGGCGCTCCGCTCCAGGGAGACGAGCTCATGGTCCCCCCGGACGCCGGGGGTCTCCCGCACCGCCCGCCTCAGGTCGTCCGGTCCCACCGGGCGGTCCGAGCCGAGGAGGTGGTCACGCACCAAGGCGAGCTCGGCGGCGGACGGGCTCAGCAGTCCCCCCATCCCCACGGCTGCTCCGGCAGGCAGCCTCATCAGGTAGCCAACCCCAGTTCGGCGACGAGCTGCCTCGCCCCCCGCATCAACGGGCCACGACGCTGCTCCCCAGGCGCGACGCCGCGTTCGATCGCGGCGGCCAGAGACCGCTCCGGCCGCATGTGGAGGGCGAGCGGAAGGCCGCACGTGGCGGCCAGCTCGGCGGGCGTCAGGCCACCCGGTGCCGGGCCGCGCACCACGAGCCGCAGGTCCTGACCGTCGAGCTCGCGGCGGGCAGCCTGCACCCCCGCCGCCGCGATCACGTCGCACGTCGCCAGGACCAGGACCACGTCGCACAGCTGCGCCCAGCGCCGCTGGTCCGTGGACATCCCGGCTCGCGGCAGGTCGAGGACGAGGACGTCGTGACCCGCGGTCAAAGCGTCGAGCACCTGGGCGCACGGTCCCGTGTCGATCCCGCCGCGCCAGTCGATGGAGAGCACCCGCACGCCGTGCCACGTGGGCAGGGCCATCGAGAGGGACTGTGCGGGGAACGTGCCGCGGTCACCGGCCAGGTCCGCCCACCTCAGCCCGGGCTCGTGCTCGATCCCGAGGAGCAGGTCGATCCCGGCACCCGCGGCGTCCAGGTCGACGAGCGCCGCGCCGAGCCCCTTGTCCGCACAGGCCTTCGCGAGCACGGCGGAGAGCGCCGACGCCCCGGCGCCGCCGCGCGCACCGACCACTCCGACCACCTGGGCGTGCCGGCGGCGGGTGCACAGGCGCACCCTGGCGAGCACCTCCTCGGCTGCGCCGGGGAGCGTGAGGCATGCTCCGCCGTCGGGCGCCTGCACGTCCGGATCGGTGCTCACCCAGAGGGATCGGTGCGGCCTCGCCGTCCAGGACGGGTCCTGGGGGCTCCACTCGGAGGCACTGTCGAGCAGCAGGTCCGCACGCGGCGGCGGCGCCGCGGCGGGCGGGTGCACGACGAGAGGCAGGTCGGCCAGGACGACGACCGCACGAACCTCCTCGATGAGGGCGCCGTCCCCCGAGCGTAGGGCCACGAGTGGTTCGTCGTCCGGCATCGTTCCTCCGCTCGTGAGCTTGTCCCGTCACTCTGTCTGCCGGACCCGTCGGCGGGTCCGGACCCTGCCCCGTCTGTGGACAACCGGGCGCCGCGGGCCACCTGTGGAGACCCCCACCGACCCCTCACGGCAGAGCTCCGCGGCGCGCACGTCGAGAGCCTTAGGTCCTTCCCAAAGCAGAGATGGAGGAGTAGACATAGATCACAACTTCATCCCCGGCAGTGAGAACCCACGCGCGATGAGTCCACGAATAGGACTGGGCGAGCGGGACCTCCCGTAGCGACCCACCTTCGGGTGCACGCCTGATAACTCACTTGCTGATGAAGTCGACGACGGCGCCCCAGCGGCGCCGTCGTTGCGCGGGCGTTCTTCTCCCGCGGAGAACCTTTCGCACCGTGGCAGTACAGTTCCCGGAGCCACGAAGGGAAACCGATGTCCGACGCCGTAGCCCGGCCCACGCCCCCACCGTCACGGCTGGGTGCGCACGTCAGCAGTGCGGTCCTCGCGGTCATCTCAGGGGCGGCCGCGGTGGCTGCGCTGGCGCAGGCCTCGTCCCCGTTGGCGACTCTCGGGGTAGCCGGTGATTCCCCGGAGGCCGGGGTCTGGGTCGCCGTCGGCGCCGCCGCCCTGCTCGGCGTCACGGCCCTCGGCGCCATGTCCTCCCTCGGTCCCGTCATCGTGGGCGGGCTCCTGCTCCTGATGTCGCTCGCCCGCCTGCTCGGCGTGAACCTGTCTCTCGACTCGGTGATGGGGGGCGCGCCCGGCCTGGAGGAGGGATTCGACCTCCTCCTGGACCTCGGCGTCTGGTTGTCCCTCGGGCTCGTCGTGCTGGCCGGCGGCGGTGCCGCGCACTTCGCGCGCCGGGCCGGACGGCGGATGGAGCTGGACGAGGAGCGCATCCTGGACCGGGCGAGCGCCGAGACGACCGGCCGGATGGCGAAGCCGCGTCCCCCGCGGTCCCGCATCCCCGCACATGTGGGCTCCACCGTCCTCGCCGTGCTCGGGCTCGTGGTGGCGCTCGGGCTCCTTCTGGCCGGTCTCGTGGACCGCACCGAGGGCCCGGCGCAGCCGTTCGGCTTCCTCGCCGTCGGCGCCGCTGTCCTGCTCGGCCTGCTCACCCTGACCGCCGCCTGGTCCACGCTCGGTGTCCTCGTCGCCGGACTGCTGGCGACCATCGTCGGCGCGACCGGGGCGATCTGGACCGAGGCCCTCACCGAGTGGGCGTCGTCCTGGCCGACTCTTGCCGACGACCCGACGATCCACCGACTGCTCAACGCCGGCGCGATCGCCGCACTGGGGCTGACCCTGGTCGGCGTGAGTATCGGCGCGCACGGCGCCCGACGGGCCGGCCGTCGCACGCAGCGGCTCGAGATCGGCGTGACGCGCCGCCTCGACGAGCGCTGAGAACTCGCCGAGCACGCGCCGAGCACGCGCCGTCGGGCTGATCCGGCCGACGGCGGCATGCGGCGCGTCACAGGGCGGCACGGGTTCCGGCTCGCTACGGTGATCGCACAGACGATCTTGGAGGACCCCGTGAGCACCGTTCCGCCGAACGACCGCGACGACCACGACTCGACGCCCGACGAACGCGCCGCCGACCACGTCGAACGCGCCGCCGACCACGTCGAGGGCACGCCAGTCGACGACACCCCGGACGACACCGATGCCGGCGCGACGCCGGT
>JAENWO010000460.1 GCA_016649925.1 Actinomycetales bacterium | reverse complement strand
GTCGGCGGGTGCCACATCGCCGTTGTTGAGCGGGGTCGCCATGGTCAGGTACCGGGAAAGGATCTCCGACGCGCCGTCGGCATCGGGCCGGTCGAGCTTGATCTTGACGTCGAGTCGGCCGGGGCGAAGGATCGCCGGGTCGATCAGGTCCTCCCGGTTGGTTGCGCCGATCACGATCACGTTGGCCAGGCCCTCGACGCCGTCGATCTCGCTGAGCAGCTGCGGCACGATCGTGGTCTCGACATCGCTCGAGACACCGGTGCCGCGGGTGCGGAACAGCGACTCCATCTCGTCGAAGAACACCACCACCGGGATCCCCTGGGACGCCTTCTCCCGGGCCCGGGAGAAGATCAGCCGGATGTGCCGCTCCGTCTCGCCCACGTACTTGTTGAGCAGCTCGGGGCCCTTGACGTTGAGGAAGTAGCTGCCGGGAGCTCCGGTCGGTGCGCTGCCGCCGTCCTCGCGCCGCTTCGCTGCCGTCTGCGCGAGCGAGGTGGCCACCGCCTTCGCGATGAGCGTCTTGCCGCATCCGGGTGGACCGTAGAGCAGCAGGCCCTTCGGTGGCTTGAGCCCGTGCTCCCGGAACAGGTCGGGGTGCAGGAACGGCAGCTCGACGGCGTCCCGGATCTGCTCGATCTGCGCCGCCAGTCCCCCGATGTCGGAGTATTCGACGTCCGGGATCTCCTCCAGCATGAGGTCCTCGACGTCGGAGCGCGGGATCCGCTCGAACGTGATTCCGGCGCGGGTGTCCACGGTGAGGGTGTCACCGACCCGCACGGTGACGTCGCGCAGCGGCCCGGAGAGGCGCACCACGCGCTCCTCCTCCGCTCGCCCCAGGACGAGGACCCGCTCGTGGTCCAGGACCTCCTTGACGGTGACGAGCTCGCCGACCGGCTCGTACCCGCCCGCGGCCACCACCGTCATGGCCTCGTTGAGCTGGACCTCCTGGCCCGGGCGCAGTTCGGGGATGCTCACGCTTGGGGCGACACCGACCCGGAGCTTGCGGCCCGACGACATCACGTCGATGGTGCGATCGGGGTGCGTGTCGAGGTAGATCGCGTAGCTGGCGGGCGGCTTCGTCATGTCCTTGAGCTGGGTGCGCATCTCGACGAGCTGGGTGCGGGCCGTGGTCAGCGCGGTGACGAGCCGCTCGTTCTTCGCCGCCAGGTCGATGGCTTTCTTCTCCAGCTCGCGCTCGCGCGCGCTGCCCGGGACACGACCCGGGACGTCGCGTTCGTCAGCCATCTCGCACCTCCTCGCCTGCTCCCTCCACTGTAGGTCAGGAGGTCGGCGGAACGCTGTCCTGTCCGGGGGTCGAGCCTGGCGCGTCGAGCCGCCGCTCACGCTGCGCGTCGAGGGAGCGGTGCACCCTGCGGATCTTCTTGTCGGAGACGGTGCGCTCCGCCATGTCGGCGGCCAGCTGGGCCTCGTCGAGCTCGACGGCGGCTTCGGCGTACGCCCCGGGAGCGGGACGACGGCGGCGCACCGGCGGCGGGACACCCGGCGCCATCCGCCGGGTGCTGATGAGAAAGCCGGTATGACCGATCATCCGGTGCTCGGGCCGCACCGCGAGGCCCTCCAGGTGCCAGCCGCGGACCATCGACTCCCATGCCGTCGGCTCGGTGAACCGCCCGTCGGCCCTGGCGTCCTCGGCGAACCGGGACAGCTGCGTGGCGGTCGCGACGTAGGCGATCAGCACGCCGCCGGGCGCGAGGGCGTCGGCGACGGCGTCGAGGTTCTCCCAGGGCGCCAGCATGTCCAGAACCACCCGGTCCACCGAGCCGGGCTCGACGGCGTCCGGCAGGACGTCCGAGAGGTCGCCGACCTCCACCCGCCAGGCCGGGTGCGGCCCGCCGAAGAAGGCCTCCACGTTGCCCTGGGCGATCTGGGCGAAGTCCGCACGGCGCTCGATGGACAGCAGCGACCCGGAGTCGCCGACGGCGCGCAGCAGCGACAGCGAGAGCCCGCCGGACCCGACACCGGCCTCCACCACCCGGGCGCCCGGGTAGATGTCCGCCATCGTGACGATCTGCCCGGCGTCCTTGGGATAGATGACCGCCGCGCCGCGGGGCATCGAGAGCACGTAGTCAGACAGCAGCGGCCGCAGCGCGAGGTAGTCGGTGCCGGCGGTGGTCGAGACCACGGTGCCCTCGGGGGCGCCGATCAGCTCGTCGTGGTCGAAGGAGCCACGGTGAGTGTGGAACACCTTCCCCGGATGCAGCGTGATGGTGTGCAGCTTGCCCTTGGGATCGGTCAGCTGAACCTTGTCGTCCTCGCGCAGGGGTCCGCGGCGCAGCTCCGCGCCGATGGGTTCATGGTGGGTCACAGGCCGCGAGTCTACGTGGCCCGGACCCGTCGCCCGGGCGCGAGCTCCTGAGCGACCAGCGCCACCGGCACCACGCCCAGCACCTGAGGCAGGGGTGTGCTGAGGTCGACCAGCACGACGACGGCGGCCCCCGCCTGCGCCGCGCGCGCCACCTGCGCCACGGCCCGGGGTCCGACGTGCTCCGTGACGACCGCGCCGGGCGGCAGGGCGGCGGCGACCGCGCTGAGCGGGACCGCGCTGCGTCCCTCCGCCGGGACGGCGTCGAGCGCGGGTGCACTCACCAGCG
>JAENWO010000108.1 GCA_016649925.1 Actinomycetales bacterium | reverse complement strand
GTGCGACGACTAGGATCGCCGGCGTGAGCAAGCCGCCTCCCATCCCGTTCGCCTACCACGTCGCCGTCGGGATCATCCGGGCGGCCCTCGTCCTGGTCACGCGGAAGAGGTGGAGCGGCGCCGAGAACCTGCCCGACGGCGGGTTCATCGCGGCCTCGAACCACATGAGCAACATGGACGCCCTCACGTTCGGGCACTTCCTGTACAACCACGGCCGGCCGCCGAAGTACCTCGCGAAGGCGAGCCTGTTCAAGGTGCCGGTGCTCGGCTGGTTCGCGCACCACAGCGGCCAGATCTCGGTGCACCGGGGCACGGCCCAGGCAGCCGACGCCCTGCACGCGGCCGAAGCGGCCCTGCGCGCGGGGGAGTGTGTGGGGTTGTTCCCGGAGGGCACCCTCACCAAGGACCCGAACCTGTGGCCGATGGTCGCGAAGACCGGCATCGCCCGGTTGGCGCTCGCCACGCGGGTCCCCGTGATCCCGATCGCGCAGTGGGGCACCCAGAAGATCCTGCCCCGGTCGACGAACAGGCTTCATCCCTTCCCTCCCCAGGACGTCTGGGTGCAGGCCGGGCCGCCCGTCGACCTCTCCGACCTCTACGGCGTCCCGCCCGATGCCGAGGTCCTGCGTGAGGCGACGGCCCGGGTGATGGCACGCATCACCGCGATGCTCGCCGACATCCGTCACGAGACCCCGCCGGCCGAGCCGTACGACCGCGGGCTGGAGGAGGGGCGAGGGCCCGCATGACGGCGTCCGCCACGGTCCTCGGGACCGGCAGCTGAGGCACCACGTTCGCGCAGGTCATGCGGCACGCCGGCGGACGCGCGAGGAGGTGGGGCCGCGACGACGCGGTGGTTCGCGACGATGGTGCGCGCGCTGCGCGCGAGCGAGCACCGGGCCGAACTGGAGCAACCGCTCGAAGAAAGCCACCCGGTGGATCGGGCCCTCAGTCGTCGACGTGCTGGACGTCGATGACGACGCGGACCGGGTCCTGCAGAGCAAAGACCCGGAACGGTGCATCGGCGCTGTCGATGCCCAGGACCACCTGCGTCAGGCCCTCGAAGGTGCCGCCGACGTACACCTCGTCGACCTCCTCGTCCTCCGCTGAGAACGAGCGGGGCCCGTCGTAGTAGCCCGCCTCGTTCTCGGCGGGATAACGGGTGCCCGAGACGGTGACCTGCAGGACCGCGTCACCCTCGACGTCGATCGGCTCCCCACTGCCGTCCTGCACCGCCTCGGCGACGTACTCGGTGCGCCAGCCCGGCCCGCCGGCGCCGGCGAACTCCAGGACCACGCGGTCGAAGCCGTCGTGCTCGGCGGCACGGACGTCGGTGAGCATGAGGTCGGACTCGCCCGAGGGCTCCTGGGTGTCCGCGGCGGTGTCCGCGGGGAACTGCGGTGCGTCCGTCACCTCGTCGGCGGGTGTGCCCTCCGAGGCTGACGGTGTCGGCTCCTGGCTGGGCTCCGCCGTCGTCTCGTCGGCGGTGGGACTCGCGGAGGTGCCGGTATCTGACGGCGTGCCGCCCGGGCCCCCGCAGGCGGCCAACAGCGCGACTCCCACACCTGTCGCGAGGACCGTTCGGATCATGGACCGCTTCATCTTGACCTCCGTGACGAGCCTATCGCGGCGGCCGCTTCCAGCCCCCGGAACAGGTCCGCGGCCAGGTCCTCGACATGCTCGATGCCGACGGAGAGGCGGAGGAGGTCCTCGGGCACAGTGGGTGCCTCGGAGGCGAACCGACGGCGGCGCTCCAGCGAGGACTCGACCCCGCCGAGGCTCGTGGCGGGCACCCACAGGCGCACCGCCTTGACCAGCGCGTCGGCCCCCGCGACCCCGCCGACCGGCCGGAGGGTGAGGATCGAGCCGAAGCCGTCCATGTGTGCGGCGGCCCGCTCGTGCTGGGGATGAGAGGCCAGGCCCGGGTAGCGGACCTCGACCACGTGCTCGTGGCCCTCCAGCCGGCGCGCGAGCTCGGCGGCGTTCTGCTGGGAGCGCTCGACCCGCAGGGCGAGGGTCCGCAGCCCGCGCAACGCCAGCCACGCCTCCCACGGCCCGGCGATCGCGCCACCGATGCTGCGGCGGGTGCGCAGCCTCGCGAGGAGCTCGGGATCGTTCGCGAGCGCCGCCCCGAGGACCACGTCCGAGTGACCCGCCAGGTACTTCGTGACGGAGTGGACGACCACGTCGGCCCCCATCTCCAGGGGCCGCTGCGCCAAGGGTGTGGCGAACGTGTTGTCGACGACGACGAGACCAGCGACGGCGTGGGTCGCCTCGATGAGGGCGGGGAGGTCGGCCACCTCGAGCATCGGGTTCGTGGGTGACTCCAGCCACAGCATCGGGTTGCCGGTGCGGTCAGCGGCCTTCTCCAGGGCGCTGCGGACCTGCGCCGTGTCGACGATGTCCACCTCGGTCAGTGTCACGCCGGAGCGCTCCACCAGGTCTCGTGCTGCCACGAGGGCCGCGTGGTAGGTGTGCCGGGCGATCACGATCGAGCCGTTCACCGGGACGAGGCTGAGCGCGGCCGTGATCGCTGCCATCCCCGAGGCGAAGAGCAGACCCGGCCGGCGGGCGTGCTCGAGCTCGGCGAGCGCCTCCTCGAAAGGCAGCCACGTCTCGGTGCCGAGCCGGGTGTAGACCAGGCCGTCCGACGTCGGCGGCTCCGTGCCGATGTACGTGGAAGAGAGCACCACGGGCGGATTGACCGGCGCGTGCTCGGCCCGCGCCGGGCGGCCGGCGGCGACGGCCACCGTCTCGGGGTGCTGCGCGTCGGCGGGGACGTGCGTCGCGGTGCGGTGGGCCGCGGTGCGGTGGGCCGCAGGGGTGGGAGTGGTGGTGGGGGAGTCGGTGGGCGAGTCGGTCACGGTTCTCAGCCTAGGACGCCAGGTGCGTTTCGCGAGATCGTCACCCCGGGTACCAGATCGTCATCGGGCCTGACGATCCCGCGGCTAGCTGACGATCTCACGTCGGGTCTGGCGACCGGCCCACGATCGGGCACCTACGGCGGCGTTGCCCGGACACCATAGAGCCGCGTGCCCCAGGGCCACCGGCGGCCGCGTGGGGGCGTGGGCGCCGTCGGACCCGGCGGTACTCTCGCGGAGATGAATGCCTCCGCCCCCCGCCTCCGGGTCGCCGTCGTCTTCGGTGGCCGTAGTGACGAGCACGCGATCAGCTGTGCGACAGCGGCGGGCGTCCTCGCCGCCATCGACCGGGAGCGCTTCGACGTCGTCCCGATCGGCATCACCCGCAGTGGTGAGTGGGTGATCGCCGCGGACGACCCCGAGCGGTGGCAGATCGGGGGCGGTCTGCTCCCGGAAGTGCCGGAGGGTGAGCTGGGCCAGGTGACGATCCCGCTCGGCGCCGGCTCAAGCGATCTCGTCGTCACCGAGCCGGGGGAGGTGCCACGCCAGCTCGCCGGCGTCGACGTCGTTCTGCCCCTGCTGCACGGTCCTTTCGGTGAGGACGGGACGGTCCAGGGGCTGCTGGAGCTCGCCGGCCTGCCGTACGTCGGCTCGGGCGTGCTCGCCTCCGCGGCGGGCATGGACAAGCACTACATGAAGATGCTGATCGCCGGCGCGGGACTACCCACTGGGCCGTACACGATCATCACCCCGCGGCAGTGGCGCACCGACAAGGCTGCCGCCCTGGACCAGGTGGCCTCGCTGCAGTGGCCGGTGTTCGTCAAGCCCGCGCGAGCCGGTTCGAGCATCGGGATCACGCGTGTCGACGATCCGGCCGAGCTCGAGGCCGCGATCGTGGCGGCCCAGCGGCACGACCCGAAGGTGATCGTCGAGGCGGGGATCGAGGGCCGCGAGATCGAGTGCGCCGTGCTCGAGGGCCGGGGTGATGAGCCGCCGCGGACCACCTTGCCCGGTGAGATCGTCGTGACGGACCCGACGCACGGGTTCTACGACTACGAGGCGAAGTATTTCGACGCCGGGAGCGTGAACCTGTCCTGGCCGGCGGAGCTGCCGCCGGAGGTCACCGACCGAGTGCGGATCCTGGCCGCGGAGACGTTCGACGCGCTCGGCTGCGAGGGCCTGGCACGGGTCGACTTCTTCTACACGCCCACCGGCGAGCTGATCGTCAACGAGATCAACACGATGCCCGGCTTCACCCCGTTCTCGATGTATCCGATGATGTGGCAGCGCTCCGGCTTGGAGTACCGCGACCTGATCACCGAGCTGATCGAGCTGGCGCTCGAACGGCCCACCGGCCTCCGCTGAGCGCGCCCCCGAACCCCGGCACGCGAGTGCTGGCGTTTCATGTCATATCTCGAGATGTGACATGAAACGCAAGCACTCGCGTGCCGGGGCTCACGCCGACGGGTCGAAGAGATCCTCGATCGTCGTCTCGAACAGGGCGGCGAGCCGGAACGCGAGGGGCAGGCTGGGGTCGAATCGCCCCTTCTCGATCGAGATGATCGTCTGCCGCGAGACGGCGAGCTCCTCGGCGAGGTGCGCCTGGGACCAACCTCGCTCGGCACGGCGTCCGGCGATGTCGTTCCTCATCGCTCAGCGCGCCTGTCGCTCGAGCAGGAAGTAGCGCAGCCCGATGTCGCTCATGGCGACGGTCAGGAGCACCAGCAGGACCATCTGCGTGTCCAGGGCGATCCCGGAGATCGAGACCGCCGCCAGTCCCGCGCTCAGCAGGACGACGAGGTCCGTGAGGGCCCCGCCCGCGGCCTTTGCCGCCCAGTGGTGCTCGACGTTGTCCTCCGCGCTCTCGGGAGTCTTCGGCATGAGGAACACCATCCAGCCGAGAGCGCCGAGCGGCGTGACGGTGCAGGCCGCGAAGACGATGGCCGTGAGCATGAAGTGGTCGGGATTGAAGCTCCCGGCGAGGGCGCCGATGCCGCCTGCTCCCAGCAGGGCCAGGGCGACAGTGGCGGTCCAGCGTCCGATCATGATGTCTCCAGGGATGAGGTGTGGATGCTTGTCAAGCACGCTTGACGTAAAGGATGCTTGACGTGTCGCGTCTTTGTCAAGTCCACTTCACACACGCCCTCATCGAGTGCTGGCGATCCATGCCATGTCTCAGCAAATGAGAAGAAAGTCCAGCACTCGCGTGCCGGGGTTCAGAGGCACTCGCGGGCCTGGGGGAGCTGAGCGACCGACGGACCCAGGGAGACGAGCACCGACGTCGCATCCTCTCCCGCGTACTCCACCGGCACCACGACCTCGACGGCGGGCGTGCGGCCGTACGTCGTGAACGCCCACGATCCCGAGTCGGAGGAGTCCGCGGAGCCGAGGTCGCCCACCACCCAGTCCACCGCCACCCCGTTCTCGCCCTCAACGGTGATGCAGCGATCCGTGGTGGGACCCAGCGGCTTCACCCCGCAGCGCAGGGTGATCGGCGGGTCTCCCCAGGCGCGGGACGCCTGCGTCGTCGTGGAGCGCTGCTTCGCGCCGGCGATGGAATCGGGCAGGGACCGGAGCACCTCGGCGCACACCGGATCGCTCGCGCTCGGCGCCGGATCCAGCGCCGCAGGCGTCGCACATCCCGCCGCCAGCAGCGCGACCGGACCGAGGACAAATAGGGCGAGCGCGAGGGGACGACGCAGGCGGACGGGGCTCACGCTCTCACGGTAGCGCCGGACCGAGGCCTTGCTACTCTCGCGCCATGACGAGTGGACCGCAACTGATCCAGAAGGTCGTGGCGGGCGCGAGCACCGCGACGTACGCGAGCACCGCGACGTCCGCGAGCACCGCGAGCACCCCGGACTCGCGTGGCTTCGTGGTCTCGCTCGACCTCGCCGACCTCCTCGACCTCGCCGCCCGCTGACGGATGAGCGTGCCCGCCCAGCGCGTTTCCGACCTGAGCGAGGAGGAGCTCCTCGCCCGCATCGTCCCCCGCCTCCCGCGCGGCGCGGACACGCTGCTCGGCCCCGGTGACGACGCCGCCGTGGTGGCCGCCCCGGACGGCCGCTTCGTCGTCACCACGGACGTTCTCGTCGAGGGCCGGCACTTCAGGCGCGCGTGGAGCACCGGCGCCGACGTCGGCTGGCGCGCCGCGACACAGAACCTCGCGGACATCGCCGCGATGGGCGCTCGGCCCACGTCCATGGTCGTCGCGCTCGTCCTGCCCGACGGCGTCGCCGTGGACTGGGTGCTCGACCTCGCCGACGGCCTGGCGCAGGCCTGCGGTCCCCACGGTGTGGGCGTCGTCGGCGGCGACCTCTCCGGCGGGGACGACGTCATCGTCTCGATCACGGCGCACGGCGACCTCGGGGGCCTCGACCCCGTGCTGCGCTCCGGTGCGCGCGACGGTCACGTCCTGGCCCACAGCGGCGTCCTGGGCCACTCCGCCGCCGGTCTCGCCCTGCTGCGCGGCGGCGCGACGGGACCGCGCGATCCCGCGGAGGCCGCCCACGCCGTCGACGGTGCGGAGCGCTTCGTCCGGGCGTTCCTGCGCCCCGACCCGCCGCTGCTCGACGGACCGACGGCGGCCGCCGCGGGTGCGAGCGCGATGATGGACATCAGCGACGGGCTGCTGAAGGACGCGGACCGCCTGGCCCGGGCCTCCGGTGTCTCCCTCGACCTGGACGGCCGCTCGCTCGGCATCGACGTGGACACCCTCGATGCCGTGGCCCAGTCATGTGGCAGCGAGGCGATCGACTGGGTGCTGACCGGGGGAGAGGACCACGGTCTCCTCGCGACGTTCCCGCCGGAGCGCACCCTCCCCGCCGGTTTCCGCCGCATCGGCACCGTCCTGATGCCCGACGGCGCAGCCTCCGTCCTGCTCGACGGGTCACCTCCGTCCGTGGTCGGGTCCGGCTGGGACCACTTCAGAGGCCGAGGACACGCAGGAGGCAACGAATGAATCGGATCACCGGCCTGACCATGGCCCTGGCCGCAGGCTCCACCCACGAGGCGCTGGACTTCTACTCCGGGCTCCTGGGCCGTGCACCCGATTTCGCCCCGCACGACGACTTCTTCGGGTGGGAGATCAGCCCCCGCGCGTGGCTGCAGCTCTCGACCGAGCATGACGAACCCGTTCCGAGCACCGCGCGCGTCCGCTTCGACGTGCCCGACGTCCGCGAGTCGGCGCGGCTGCTGCGCGCACGCGGCACGGAGATCTCCGACGTCGTCGCGGGACGAGAGCCAGTTCCTGACGGAGCGGCTCCGATGAGTTCACGCATCGGTAGTGGACCAGGTCACATTTCTGGGTATCGTTGACTATGCACATCTCCGAGGTGATCCGTCGCAAGGGTGACGTTGTCGTCACCATCGGGCCCGACGCCACCGTCGCGCAGCTCATCGCCCTCCTGGACGAGCACCACATCGGTGCCCTCGTGGTTTCGGAGGACGAAGGCGCGTCGGTCGCCGGCATCGTCAGTGAGCGCGATGTGGTGATCCACCTGCACCGGGACGGTCCCGCGGTGCTCGAGGCCACCGTCGGCTCCATCATGAGTGCTGAGGTCGCGACCTGCGTCCCGGAGGACGAGCTCGAGACCCTGGCGCGACGCATGACCGATCTCCGTGTCCGCCACCTCCCGGTGGTCGTGGACGGTCGGCTCAAGGCGATCGTCTCCATCGGCGACATCGTCAAGAACCGGATCGACGAGCTCCAGGACGAGCGCGACCAGCTCGTCGGGTACGTCCAGCAGCCCTGACCGTTCCGGAGCGCCGTGAGCGGCGCCGCTGGGCGACGGGCGCCTGTCTCGCCCGGCCGGCGCGGCAACCGCCGTGCGCGCCCAGCGCGCCCAGCGCGCCCAGC
>JAENWO010000227.1 GCA_016649925.1 Actinomycetales bacterium | reverse complement strand
GTCAGATCTCAGGATATGACCGAAATCTCCAGCACTCGTTCGCTGGGGTTTGGGGGGTTGGGGGTTGGGGTTGCGGTTAGGGCGTCGTCGCCGAGGCGGGGTCCACCGCGAACTGCGTGCGGTAGAGCTCGGCGTACAGCCCACCACGGGCCAGCAGGTCCGCGTGCGTGCCCTGCTCGCGCACCGTCCCGCCGGAGATGACGGCGATCACGTCGGCCCGCCGCACGGTCGAGAGCCGGTGGGCGATGACGATGGAGGTCCGACCGGACATCGCCTCGTCCAGGGCGCGCTGGACGGCGGCCTCGGACTCCGAGTCCAGGTGCGCCGTCGCCTCGTCCAGCACCACCACCCGGGGAGCACGCAGCAGCAGCCGGGCGATCGCGACGCGCTGCTTCTCCCCGCCGGAGAGCCGGTGCCCGCGGTCTCCGACGACGGTGTCCAGTCCCTGCGGGAGGCGGCGGACGACGTCGGCCACGTGCGCCGCGGTCAGGGCGGCCCAGATCGCCTCGTCCGAGATCTCCGCGCCCAGCGGTGCGGCGTAGTCGAGGTTGGCCCGCACCGTGTCGTGGAACATGTGCGCGTCCTGGGTGACCATCCCGACAGCGCCGTGCACAGCGGTCTCGCGCGCATCGCGCAGGTCCACTCCCCCGATCCGGATCGTGCCCCCGGTCGGCTCGTACAGCCGCACCGCGAGGCTCGCCAGGGTTGTCTTGCCGGAGCCGCTCGGTCCGACCAGCGCGAGCACCTGACCGGGTTCGACCCGCAGCGAGATCCCGTGCAGCACCTCCTCGTCGTCCGGCCCGTCGACGACGCGGGCGGAGTCCAGCGAGGCGATCGTGACGGCGGAGGCGGCGGGGTAGCGGAACCGGACGTCGTCGTACTCCACCGAGAGCGGGCCGGCCGGCAGGGCCGCCGGATCCGACGGGTCGACCACCATCGGCTCGAGGTCGAGCACCTCGAAGACGCGCTCGAACGACACGAGTGCCGTCATCACGTCCACCTGCACGTTCGTCAGTGCCGTGACCGGGCCGTAGAGCCGGCCGAGCAGACCCGCGAAGGCGACGAGCACACCGATCGTCACGGTGCCCTCGATCGTGAGCACACCGCCGACGCCGTAGACCATCGCGGTAGCAAGGGACGCCATCGCCCCCATCGAGGCGAAGAAGACCCGGCTGCTCATCGCCGTGCGCACGCCGATGTCGCGGACCT
Source organism: Actinomycetales bacterium (assembly GCA_016649925.1). Taxonomy (GTDB): domain Bacteria; phylum Actinomycetota; class Actinomycetes; order Actinomycetales; family Beutenbergiaceae; genus JAENWO01. The sequence goes on along the minus strand of JAENWO010000227.1, from coordinate 3,796 downwards.
TGCCAGCGCGGTCGGCGAACTCGGCCGACTCCCGCTGCGGGTCTCCGAAGATCTTCACCAGGAGCGCCCCGGCCACGTTGAACCGCTCGGTCATCCGGTTGCCGAGCTCGGCATTGAGCTCCATTCCGCGACGGGCCAGCCCCGCGAGCCGGCGTCCGACCCGGCGAGCCGGGAGGAGCAGCAACGGCACGATCGCCAGAGCGAGCAGCGTGATCTGCCACGAGAGCGTGAACATGGTGGCGAGCACCACCACCACGGAGATGATGTTGGAGACCACGCCGGACAGTGTCGAGGTGAACGCCTGCTGCGCGCCGATCACGTCGCTGTTCAGGCGCGTGACGAGAGATCCCGTCTGGGAGCGGGTGAAGAACGCGATGGACTGGCGCTGGACGTGCGTGAACACATCGGTGCGCAGGTCGAAGATCAGACCCTCCCCGATCCGCGAGGAGAACCACCGCTGGAGCAGGTTGATGGCGGCCTCACCGACCGCGACCACCGCGATCATCGAGGCGAGGAAGACGACGAGCGGCTTGTCGCCGTTCCCCACGCCGTCGTCGATGATCCGCTGCAGCAGCAGCGGGGTCGCGACCACCAGGAGCGCACCGACCACGACGAAGGCGAGGAACCAGGCGATCAGGAAGCGGTAGGGGCGCGCGTAGGCGAGGATCCGCCGCGTGGTCCCGGGGGCGAGCCGATGGTCGACGACGGAGGTGTCCCTGCGCCACGAACCCATCCCGCCGCCGCCGCCGCGGCCACCCATGCTCATCGACATGGGGACAACCCTGCCACGCGCGGTCGGGACCGACGGTGCCCGTCCCCTGAGGGCGAACGTCAGCGCGCGGATGTCCGCCGGGTCGATCCCCTCGAGAGCGCACGTGGGCGCGGCAGCGTGCGGACGCCGCCCTCCCGAGCCCGGCCGGCTCAGGGCTGCACGGTGTGCAGGCGCAGCTGCGCCCTCTCGAGGCCCTCGAGGACGACGTCGCGGACGCCGTCGGCGGCCTCCTCGAGCGTGACGCTCAGCTCGGTGCGCTCCGGTGCGGAGAAGTCCCGCAGGACGTAGTCGGCGGGGTCCATGCGTCCCGGCGGCCTCCCGATCCCGATGCGCAGGCGCACGTAGTCCTTCGTGCCGATCGCCGCGGAGATGGACTTCAGACCGTTGTGGCCACCCTCCCCCCCGCCGCGCTTGAGGCGCAGGGCGCTGGGCGGCAGGTCCAGCTCGTCGTGGATGACGAGCAGGTGCTCGGCGTCGATGCCGTAGAACTGGCAGAGCGCCGCAACCGGCTTGCCGGAGAGGTTCATGTAGCTCATCGGCTTCGCAAGGACAACGCGCGGTCCCGGGGCGCCGGAGGCAAGGGTGCCGAGCCGACCGTCAAGCACGGCGGCGCGGGTCTTGTGCGAGGTGAACGTGCCGGGCACCTCCCGGGCGAGGACGTCGAGCGCCATCTGCCCGACGTTGTGCCGGTTGCCGACGTAGGTGGGCCCGGGGTTCCCCAGGCCCACCACCAGCCAGGTGTTCGTGGTCATGCTTCCTCGCGAGAGGGAGTCACTCGCCTGCGGCGGCGCCCTCGTCGGTTCCGGTCTCGGCCTCACCGGCGTCACCCGCAGCGGCACCAGCCTCAGCGGAGGCGACGTCGGACTCGAGGTCCTCGGCGGAGGCGCGCGGCACCGTGATGTTGATGACCACGGTGTCCTCGGCGTCCTCGAGCGTGGAACCCGTCGGGAGCGTGAGCTCGCCGGCGCGGACGTTGCTGCCCTCCGCGAGGCCCTCGATGTTCACCTCGATGAACTCGGGCAGGTGCGTCGCCTCGGCCATGACGCGGACCGTCTGCAGGTCGACGGTGTGGATCGTGCCGGGAGCGGACTCGCCAACGATGTGGATCGGCACCTCGACGATGACCTTCTCGCCGCGACGGACGAGGATGAGGTCGAGGTGATCGATGGTGCGGCGCACCGCGTCCCGCTGCACGTCCTTGGTCAGGGCGAGCTCGCTCTTGCCGTCGAAGGAGAGGCTGAGCAGCGCGTTCGAGTTCCCCTTGAGGGCGAGGAACGTGTCGTGGCTCGGCAGGGCCAGGTGCACCGGCTCCGTGCCGTGGCCGTACAGGACGGCGGGGATGAGGCCGGCGCGGCGGGTGCGGCGGGCAGCGCCCTTGCCGAACTCCGTGCGCACGGTGGCGTTCAGGACGTTCTCGTTGCTCTCGGACATGAGATGGCTTCCTTCAACTACGTGGGGGCGGTGGGGGGCCTCGGCGCGGGACGTCGGGCGGACGGCGCGCAGCGGGGCGCTCCACCGCGTCGATCACGGAGTCGGGCAGACCTTGGTCCAGCCGTCCGACGTCCCTCGCCGAGGCAACCTCGACATCCTAGCCGCCCCCCGCGGGTCAAGGAAACCGTCGAGAGGATCCCGGCTCGTGGCGCCGGCCGGTGGCGCCGGCCGATGGGCAGACCCCCGGAGGACCGGCCGTCAGGACCGGAGCGTGGGGGCCGGGCGCGAGTCGGCCCACGCCCAGCACACAGCCACTGACGCGGAAACGGTCTGCTGCCCACCCTCGACGGGCAGGGAGCCGGCGGCGCGCCTGTCGAACGCCTCGCGCTTCATCAGCGCCGGACCACCGCCGGTTGCGCGCCCTCACCGATCTCGACGCCCTCACCGATCTCGACGCCCTCACCGAGCGCACAGCCCGCGAGCGCGGTGTACTGCTCGGCGTTGGCCCGCGGGTCGACGCCGCGGTCTCATCAGACCCCGTCGAACAGGGACGTCACGGAGCCGTCGTCGAACACCTCGCGGATCGCCCGGCCGAGGAGCGGGGCGATCGAGAGCACGGTGAGCTTCTCGAACCTCTTCTCCGCCGAGATGGGCAAGGTGTCGGTGATGACCACCTCGCGCGCACCGCACTCCTGCAGCCGCTGCGGCGCCGGGTCCGAGAGGACACCATGGGTGGCGGCCACGATGACCAAGTTCGCGCCGGCGTTCATCAGCACCTTCACCGCTTCCGCGATGGTGCCGCCCGTGTCGATCATGTCGTCGACGAGCACGCAGTCACGACCGGCCACCTCGCCGACCACCCGGTTCGCCACCGCGTTGTTCGGCCGGTTGATGTCGCGCGTCTTGTGCACGAAGGCCAGCGGCCCACCGCCGAGCTTGGCGGCCCACTGCTCGGCCACCCGGATCCGCCCGGCGTCGGGAGAGACGACCGTGACGTTCGAGGTGTCCACGCGGGTGCGGACGTAGTCCGTGAGGATCGGCATGGCCCACAGGTGGTCCACCGGTCCGTCGAAGAAGCCCTGCGTCTGGGCCGCGTGCAGGTCCACGCTCATCAGCCGGTCAGCGCCGGCGGTCTTGAACAGGTCCGCCATCAGCCGCGCCGAGATCGGCTCACGGCCGCGGTGCTTCTTGTCCTGTCGGGCGTAGCCGTAGAACGGGAGCACCGCGGTGATCTGCTTGACGGACGCGCGCTTGAGGGCGTCCACCATGAGCAGCTGCTCCATGATCCATTCGTTGATCGGTGAGGTGTGCGACTGCAGCACGAACGCGTCGGCACCCCGCACGCTCTCTGAGAAGCGGACGTAGATCTCGCCGTTCGCGAAGTCGTAGGCCGTGGTCGAGACGATCTCGATGTCGAGCTCCTCGGCGACGGCCCTGGCGAGCTCGGGGTACGCGCGTCCGGAGACCAGGACGAGTCGCTTCTCTCCGTGGCTGGTGATGCCTGTCATCGATGGGGGCTCCTCGGCCTCGCTGGGGGGATCGTGAGGGTGGTCAGGACTCGGTGGCCGTGCTGCGGTCGCGCTCGGCGCGGGC
>JAENWO010000449.1 GCA_016649925.1 Actinomycetales bacterium | reverse complement strand
GCCAGGGCCGTCAACGCGCGTCGGCGTAGGAGGCCAGGGCCGTCAACGCGCGTCGGCGTAGGAGGCCAGGGCCGTCAACGCGCGTCGGCGTAGGAGGCCAGGGCCGTCAACGCGCGTCGGCGTAGGTCAGGAGAGTCTTCAACGGGCGGCCTCGTAGGCGGCCAGCTGGTCGATGCGCCGCTGGTGGCGCGCGTCACCGGAGAACGGCTCGGCGAGGAACGTCTCGACGATCTCGATCGCCTCGTCCACGGAGCGCAGGCGCGCACCGACGGCGACCACGTTCGAGTCGTTGTGCTGCCGCGCCAGACGGGCCGTCTCGACGCTCCAGGCGAGGGCCGAGCGCACCCCTCTCACCTTGTTCGCGGCGATCTGCTCGCCGTTCCCGCTGCCTCCGATGACGATCCCGAGCGTGCCGGGTTCCGCCACCACGGCCTCACCGGCCGCGAAACAGAAGGAGGGGTAGTCGTCCTGGTCGTGATAGGCCGCGGCCCCGTGGTCGACGACGTCGTGACCCGCGGCGCGCAGGTGCTCGACGAGCACGGCCTTGAGCTCGAACCCGGCATGGTCGGCACCGATGTGGATACGCATGCCGCCATTGTGCCGCACCGCTTGGCGTAAGTTCGGACCATGACGAACACAGTTTCCGCGGCCACCTCCCCCGAGGCCGACCGCGCCGCGATGGACCCCGACGTGCGACCCCAGGATGACCTGTACCGGCACGTCAACGGCCGCTGGCTGGCCACCCACGTGATCCCGGCCGACCGCGGCCGCGACGGCACGTTCCACCTCCTGCACGACCAGGCTGAGCTCGACGTGCGCACGATCATCACCGAGGCCGGGGACGTCCCCACCGACGATCCGGCCGCGCCCGAGGCACAGAAGATCGCCGCGCTGTTCAGCTCCTTCATGGCCTCCGATCGCGTCGAGGCGCTCGGCACCGCCCCCCTCGCGCCGGACCTCGAGCTCGTCACGGCCGCGCGGGACCGCGACGCCCTCACCCGCGCGCTCGGTGCGCTGCAGCGCACCGGCGTCGGCGGTGGCCTCGGCCTGTTCGTGGAGAACGACGCCACGGACCCGACCCGCTACGTGGTCTACCTCTTTCAGTCCGGCATCGGTCTGCCGGACGAGGCGTACTACCGCGAGGACTCCTTCGCCCAGATCCGGACTGCCTACGTCGCCCACATCGCCGCGATGCTCGCCCTCGCGGGACTCGGCACCCAGGCCGAGGCCGATGGCGCCGCCGAGCGGATCATGGCGCTGGAGACCCTGCTGGCCGCCGGCCACTGGGACAAGGTGCGCGACCGCGACGCCGAGGCGACCTACAACCCGATGACCCTGGCCGAGCTGGCCACCTCCGCCCCCGGCTTCGACTGGGAGCTGTGGGTCTCCTGCCTCGGAACGCCCGAGGGCGCGATGGACGCCGTCGTCGTCCGTGAGCCGTCCTTCGCCCAGGCGTTCGCGCGCGCCTGGGCCGAAGGCGCCCCCGACACCTGGCGCCTGTGGCTCACCTGGCGGGTGCTGCGCGCCCGCGCCGGGTACCTGCCGAACGCGTTCGTCGAGGAAAGCTTCGACTTCAACGGCCGCACGCTCACCGGGGCGCAGGAGGTCCGCGAGCGCTGGAAGCGTGGCGTCTCCCTCGTCGAGGGCGCGCTCGGTGAGGCCATCGGGAAGCTGTACGTCGCCCGCCACTTCCCGCCCACGCACAAGCAGGCGATGGACCAGCTGGTGGCCGACCTGATCGAGGCCTACCGCCGCTCGATCACGGACCTGGAGTGGATGAGCCCCGCCACCCGCCAGCGCGCCCTCGCCAAGCTGGACGCGTTCACCCCGAAGATCGGCTACCCCTCGAAGTGGCGCGACTACTCCGGGCTGGCCGTGGACGAAGGCGACCTGCTCGGCAACGTCCGCGCCGCGAACGCGTTCGAGATGGACTTCGAGCTGGGCAAGATCGGTAAGGAGATGGACCGCGAGGAGTGGTTCATGCCGCCGCAGACGGTGAACGCCTACTACAACCCGGGCATGAACGAGATCGTCTTCCCGGCCGCGATCCTGCAGCCCCCGTTCTTCGACGCCGACGCCGACGACGCCACGAACTACGGTGCGATCGGCGCCGTCATCGGGCACGAGATCGGGCACGGGTTCGACGACCAGGGCAGCAAGTACGACGGCGACGGGCGCCTGGCGGACTGGTGGGAGGCGAGCGACCGGGTCGAGTTCGAGAAGCGCACCCAGTCGCTCATCGAGCAGTACGACGCGTTCTCCCCCGCCCAGCTGGACGGTTCGCACCACGTCAACGGCGCGCTCACGGTGGGTGAGAACATCGGTGACCTCGGCGGGCTGTCGATCGCCATCACGGCCTACCGCATCGCGCTCGAGCGACGCGGGCTCAGCGAGGGCGAGACGATCGACGGCCTGAGCGACCTGCACCGGATCTTCTACTCGTGGGCGCGCGGCTGGCGCCTCAAGGCTCGCGACGAGGAGGTCATCCGGCTGCTCTCGATCGACCCGCACTCCCCGGACGAGTTCCGGTGCAACGCCGTCGTGCGCAACGTCGACGAGTTCGCCCGCGCGTTCGACGTCCGGCCCGGCGACCAGATGTTCCTCGCACCCCAGCGGCGCGTCCGGATCTGGTGACGGGTCCAGGTGTCGGCGGCAACGGCACCCCGAGCTCCTCGAACGCGAAGGTCAG
>JAENWO010000073.1 GCA_016649925.1 Actinomycetales bacterium | reverse complement strand
TCCGTGTCCGCCGGGACGAGGACCTCGAAGCTCGTCTCCGGGTCGTCGTGCAGCTTCAGGATGTTCGTGACATCGCCCTCGCGGAGGCCATCTTCGGTCAGCACAATGATCGTCGGCATGGCCCGAGCATAGTGCGGCGTTTCGAAGGTGCCAGGGCCCGGCTGGCTGACGAGATAACCACCATGGGTCTTGATGTTGTGGTGCCGTCGGCACATCGGCCCGAGTTTGTGCGCGGCAGTTGGCCCGTCGGGAAACGGAAATCGTGTGGTCGAGGTCGCACGCGCGAGCGGGTGAGCCGCACGCGGGTGCGACCCGGTGCTGGTCGCGAGCTCGGACGTGCCGCGCCATGCCCGGTGGGGGTCGTACCTGGTGGTCCCGACGTCGAGGACGGTGCCGGAGAGTGGATCGGTGACCAACCGCTTCGTAGCGATGGGGTCCGACAACGGCATTGGCCTGTGGACAAACCTCCCGGGCAAGAGGGAAGGCCCGGACGGTCAGGAGCCGCTCCGTGCCGTCAAACCCAGGGAATATCACGTGCAGCGGTTGGGACGGGCGCCGCGTACAGGCGTGGTCACGAGGTGGGGACGAAGTCCCCGTTGCCCTGGGTGCGCAGGCGCGAGCGGAGCCGCTCGGCCGCGGCGTCCAGCTCCTCGCCCGGGACGTCACGGTGGACGTTGTGGGGGTCGAAGTCGGACGTGTCCTGGCTCGGCCAGACGTGGACGTGCGCGTGCGGGACGCCGTAGCCCTCGATGAGCAGGCCGATGCGCTCGGCCCCGAACTCCTCGAGCTGCGCCCGCCCGATCCTCTGCGCCACCGACATCAGCTGCGTGAGCGCCTCGGGGGAGAGGCTGGTCCACTGGTCGATCTCGTCCCGGGGCACCACGAGGGTGTGCCCGGGGCGTAACGGCTCCATCGTGAGGAAGCCCACACATTGGGGGTCCGACCACACGAAACGGCCCGGGATCTCGCCATTGATGATGCGCGTGAAGAGTGTCGCCATGGCCGTCACGCTATCGCGCAGAGGTCGCACGCACAGCCCGACATAGGCTGGGAACCAGCTCCTCGCGCGCTCGTCAAGCGGAGTCCCGCACATCTAGAAGGAGAGTCGTGAACACCCCATCCGCGCCGAAGGTTGGCGACCCTGTTCTGTCCACCGGCGACGTCGAGAGGATCGACGGCGCGTCCCGTCGCCCGCGCATGCGCGCCGTCGCGGCCATCCTCCTCGGCTCCAGCCTGCTGCTCGCGGGATGCTCAGGGAGCAACGGCGGCAGTGACGACCCGACGTCGCCGGCGCCCTCCCAGGAGAGCTCGACGCCTGCTGAGTCGTCCTCGGCCACCGACAGCGCCGCCGACAGCGAGCTCGAGCAGCTCGCCGTCGGGGAGGTCACCAGCACGCTGCAGTACCAGGTCGACACAGGTGAGGCGGAGTACGCCACATCGGAGGGCAACGTCAGCGACGAGTCTGTGCGCACCACGCTGCGCGAGGAGCTCGACGACGCGACGTCGGTCCTCGCGTCGAGCCCGGCCTACGACGACCTCCAGCCCGCTCGTGAAGCGAACCAGACCCTGCCCGCGGCGATCGATGCCGTGAGCGCGGCACGGACCGACACCGCCACGCAGTAGACGTCTCGGGCACGACGGCGGAGCCTGGGCTGGTCCGCGGCCGTGCCTTCGGAGGCGATCAGCGAGCGGTTGACGGGCGCCGTGCCGCTGTCCCGCCTGAGCTCGGGCGTGAGCGTGCCGGCGGACACACCGCTGGCGCAGTGCTGAGTCCGGATGGAAGCCGGTGCCGTGCTGGCCTTCGCGTTCGCGGGTACGCCGATCCTCCTCAACCCGGCCGGCTCATCGCGCTCGTCGGGGCGATGCTCACCTGGCGCCGACGTACGGAGCTCGCCGTGTACCGCGCCTTCGGCACCTGCCCGGCGCAGGTGCTCACGATGCTGCTCGTCGAGCGCGTCGCCGTACTCCTCCCGGCGGATCCCTGGCGGACCGCCTCAAGGACCGCTGACATAGCCGGTACTCTTCCCCCGGTCGTCGACCAGCACCACCCCGTGGCGCGGCACGCGCACGCCGGCGAACGTCAGGTCCGTCCGGGCGTGGAACGGCGCCCAGCTCGCGAGCGGGCGCAGCGAGTCCGCGCCGGGTAGCGGGACGAGCAGGTCCTCGTCGGAGGTGTTCAGCACGATCCGCACCGAGCCCCGCCGGATGAGCATCCACCCGAGGTCCGCGTGGTACTGCACGGTCATCGCGCGGCGGTCGCCGGAGCCGAGGTCCGGCACGCTCCGGCGCAGCTCGATCAGCCGGCGGTAGAACTCCAGCAGCCGGCCGTGCTCGCCGATCTGCGGCTCGGTCCAGTCCAGGATCGAGCGGCGCGCGGTGAGCACAGACTGCGGGTCGGGCACCTCCACGCGGCCCTGGGACCCGACCTCCCACCCGTGGTCGGCGAACTCCCGCCGGCGGCCCTCCCGGATCGCCTTCGCGAGCTCGGGTTCGCTGTGGTCGGTGAAGAACAGCCACGGGGTACAGGCGCCCCACTCCTCGCCCATGAACAGCATCGGCGTGAACGGGCCGGTCAGGACCAGGGCCGCACTGATCGCGAGCTGACCGGTGTCGAGGACCCGGCTCGGCCGGTCGCCGAGCGCGCGGTTGCCCACCTGGTCGTGGTTGGAGGCGAACACCACGAACCGGTGACCGCTGACGTCGTCGGGCACGGGAGCACCCCAGTCCCGGCCCCGGAACGTGGAGTACCCGCCGTCGTGCACGAACACCCGGCTCAGCGCCCGGTGCAGCACGTCCATCGAGCAGAAGTCGGCGTAGTAGCCCTGCTGCTCGCCGGTGAGGAACGAGTGGATCGCGTGGTGGACGTCGTCGTCCCATTGCGCGGTCATCCCCAGCCCGCCCTCGGCGATCGGGGTGACCATCGCGACGTCGTTGAGGTCGGACTCCGCGATCAGGGAGAGCGGACGGCCCAGGTCCGCCGAGAGGTGCTCGACGGCGGTGGACAGCTCCGCCAGCAGGTGCACCTCGGAACCGTCCACGAGGGCGTGCACCGCGTCCAGGCGCAGCGCGTCCAGGTGGAAGTCCCGCAACCAGCGCAGCGCGTTGTCGATGATGAAGTCCCGCACCGGGCGGGCGTCGGGTGCGTCGAGGTTGACCGCCTCACCCCACGGCGTGTGGTGCCTGTCGGTGAAGTACGGGCCGAACCGACCGAGGTAGTTCCCCGACGGGCCGAGGTGGTTGTAGACGACGTCCAGGCTCACCCCGAGACCGCGCCCGTGCGCGGCATCGACGAAACGTTGCAGTGCCTCCGGCCCGCCGTAGGGTTCGTGCACCGCATACAGGTCCACGCCGTCGTAGCCCCACCCGTACCGGCCGGGGAAGGCTGTCACCGGCATCAGCTGGACGAGCTCGACGCCGAGGTCCGCGAGGTGGTCCAGCCGCTCGATCGCGGAGTCCAACGTCCCGGTAGGTGTGAACGTCCCGACGTGCAGCTCGTAGAGGACCGCGCCGAGCACGTCCACGCCCGGCCACCGAGCGTCGCTCCACTCGAACAGGCTGGTGTCGAACCGGCGGGACGCCCCGTGCACGCCTTCCGGCTGCCAGGGACTCCGAGGGTCGGGCACCGGGTCGGCCCCGTCGAGGCAGAACGCGTAGTCGGTGCCGTGGGGGAGCGGTGAGGCCAGCTGCCACCAGCCGTCGGGCAGGGCGTCGATCGCGAGGCGTTGCCCGGTCTCGGGAAGATCCACCTCCACGCGCCCGACGAGGGGCGCCCAGACCGTCAGCCTCTCCACCGTCAGACCGCCGTCAGACCGCCGTCAGGACCGCGACCGGAGATGCCGAGAGCAGCCCGCTGAGCACCTGGGACCCGCCGTCGTACTCCGTCCCGGTCAGCACGTCGCGCCAGCGTCCCGCCGGCAGCACCACAGTGTGCTCGCCCCAGCCCCCGACGGCGGACAGTGCCGCGGGTAGCCGGGTCACCACGGTCACGGCCGCAGGCTGACCGTCCAGCGTGCGGGAGAACGCGACGGCGTGACCCGTCGAGGTGGGCAGCGGCTGGTAGCCGGCGCGTGCGCCGACGAAGGCCTCCGGAACGTCGCGGCGCAGCCGCAGCACTCGCGAGGTGAGCCGGAGCTTCTCCTGGGCGAGTCCAGCAGGGGAGGCGCCGCCGTCGAGCCGCTCCAGCTCGGCCTCGAGGACCTCGAAGTCCACCGGGCCCCGGTTGTCCGGGTCGACGAGGGCGATCCGGGTGCTCTCGGTGCCCTGATAGACGTCGGCGACCCCGGGCAGCGTGAGCTGCAACGCCTTGGTCGCGAGGGTGGCCGCGCGCACGGCGTCCGCGGTGCGGGCCACCCACGCGGTCATCACCTCGTGCGTGGCCGGATCGGTGAGCAGGTGCTGACAGAAGGCGCGCAGGGCGTCCTCGGCCTCCGTGCCGGGGTCCGTCCAGGTGGTCCACGTCTTCGCCTCGCGGGCCGCCTTGACGAGGTAGTCGGCGAACCGGTCCACGGTGATCGGGCCCTGGGAGGTCCACGTCCCGGCGAGCGTCTGCCACAGCAGGTTCTCGGTACGTCCCTCGAGGCCGGCCGGACGGACGGCCTGGGTCAGCTCACGCAGCGCCGTGACGGTCTCGACCCACTGCGGGGCGAGCTCCGACAGCACACCGATCCGAGCGCGCACGTCCTCGCCCCGCTTGTTGTCGTGCGTGGAACCGGCAGTCATCGAGGCCGGGCGGCTCGCCGCGATGTTGGCGGCCCACGCGTGCAGCTCGTCCGCGCCGATCGCGAACTTCTGCGGCGCCGCGCCGACCTCGCACAGGCTGACCAGGTGCGTCCAGCGGTAGAACGCGGTGTCCTCCGCACCCTTGGCCATAACAGCCCCGCACACCTGCTGGAAGCGCACGATCACCTCGTTGCGGCGCGCCTCATGCTGGCGTCCCGCGCTTCCGACCTCCCGGCCCAGGACGAGGTCGACGACGACGTCGAGCGTCTCCGCCCGCTCGGGGTCGAGCCGCTGCGCGGCACGGACGGCCATCTCTCGCACGAGCGTGTCGCTGGCGGCGGGAGCGACCTCACCGGGGACGACATAGGCGCGATATCGGTCACAGGCCACGACGAGCTCGCTGACACAGTCGGTGATCGCGCGCAGGGTGTGGTCGCGCAGCCGCACGTCGTCGTGGCACAGGTCGGCGATGATCGTGGAGAGGCGGTGCACCTCGGCGTAGAGCGCGCCGGTGACGATCTCCCGCTTGGACGACTCGATCAGCGCGGGCAGGGAGCCGACGGCGTCCCCGGCGATGTCCTGCATGAGCGTGCCGAGGCCGACGGCGCCGGCCGGGTCGGTGAGGACCTGGCCGATCCGCCACGCGGCGTCGTAGCCGGTGGTGCCGGCCGTGGGCCAGTCCGCGGGCAGCGTCTCGTCCGGCTCGAGGATCTTCTCCGCGACCGTCCACGCCCCGCCGGTGCGTTCGTCGAGCCTGCGAAAGTAGCCGCGCGGATCGGCCAGGCCGTCCGGGTGATCGATGCGCAGGCCGTCGATCAGACCGGCATCCATCAGCTCGAAGATGAGGGCGTGCGTCGCTTCGAACACCTCCGGGCGCTCCACCCGGACCGCGACGAGTGTCCCGACGTCGAAGAACCGCCGGTAGTTCAGCTCCTCGTCCGCCACGCGCCAGTAGGCGAGGCGGTAGTGCTGCCGCTCGAGCAGCTCCGCGAGCGGCAGGTTCTCGGTACCGGCGCGGATCGGGAACCGCTGGTCGAAGTAGCGCAGCACCGGTCGGTCCGGCGTGATGCCGAGCTCGGGCTCGTCGAGGCGGGTGACGGTGATCTCGCCGTCGGCCATCGCCGCACCGACCCGCCGGCCGAGCACCGGCATGAGCACGCTCGCCTCACCGCTCCAGTCCACGTCGAACCACGAGGCGTACGGTGACTCCGGCCCCTCGGCGAGCACAGACCAGAGCGCTTTGTTCAGGCTGGCCGGGGTGGGCACCGCCATGTGGTTCGGGACGACGTCGACCACGATGCCCATCCCGTGCTCGCGCGCGGCGCCGACGAGGTGCTCGAAACCCTCACGTCCGCCCATCACGTCGCTGATCCGGGAGTGGTCGACGACGTCGTACCCGTGCGTCGACCCCGGCGCGGCGGCCAGGATCGGGGACAGGTACAGGTCCGTCACCCCGAGCGAGGCGAGGTAGGGCACCCGGGCGGTCGCGTCCTCGAAGCTGAACTCCGGTCCGAGCTGCAGCCGGTAGGTGGTCAGCGGGACGCGCGGATCGGTCATGGGTCTCCTGGTCAGGCGCTCGGGGCGATGACGTTGTGGACGGTTGCCGTGGCCAGCGAGGGGCTGACCTCGTGCACCTGAGGTTCGCGGGAGAGGACGACCACGCTGCGGGCGGTCACCTCGACGGGGGCACCCGCGGCGGATGTCTCCTCGCGCTCGCGGTCGGTGTCGGTGTCCAGGACCACCGTCCAGCGGGCGCCGTACTCGACACCCGGCAGCGTGAACGTCTGCTCCGACGCGTCGGCGTTGATGAGCGAGAGGAACGAGTCGTCGACGATGCGACGTCCGCGCTCGTCCGGCTCCTCGATCGCTTCGCCGTTGAGGAAGAGGGCCACCGACCGTGCATAGGCCGTGTTCCACGCGTCGCGGTTCATCGGGCTCCCGCTGGGGTCGAGCCACACCATGTCCGGCAGCTCCGGCAGCCCGTCGGGGTGGGAGCGGGAGCCGTTGAAGAACCGCCGACGGCGAAGCACCGGGTGGTCGCGGCGCAGCGCGATGAGCGAGGAGGTGAACTCGAGCAGCGCCTTCTGCTCCGGCTCGAGGTCCCAGTGCATCCAGGAGAGCGCGTTGTCCTGGACGTAGGTGTTGTTGTTCCCGTCCTGGGTGCGGCCGATCTCGTCGCCGTGGGCGATCATCGGCACGCCCTGCGACAGGAGCAGCGTGGTGAGGAAGTTGCGCTGCTGCCGGGCCCGGACGGCGTTGACCGCGGGATCGTCCGAGGGGCCCTCGACGCCGCAGTTCCAGGACCGGTTGTGGCTCTCGCCGTCCTTGCCGTCCTCGCCGTTGGCCTCGTTGTGCTTGTCGTTGTAGGAGACGAGGTCGCGCAGCGTGAAGCCGTCGTGGGCCACGATGAAGTTGATCGAGGCGATCGGCGTGCGTCCGGTGTGCTCATAGAGGTCGGAGGATCCGGTGATGCGGCTCGCGAACTCGCCGAGCGTGGACGGTTCGCCGCGCCAGAAGTCACGCACGGTGTCGCGGTACTTGCCGTTCCACTCCGTCCACAACGGGGGGAACCCGCCCACCTGGTAGCCGCCGGCGCCGAGATCCCACGGCTCGGCGATGAGCTTGACCTGGGAGATGATCGGGTCCTGGTGGACGAGGTCGAAGAACGCCGAGAGCCGGTCCACCTCATGGAACTGGCGCGCCAGGGTCGCAGCGAGGTCGAAGCGGAAGCCGTCGACGTGCATCTCCTCCACCCAGTAGCGCAGCGAGTCCATGATCAGCTGCAGCACGTTCGGGGACCGCATCAGCAGCGAGCTGCCGGTGCCCGTGGTGTCGAAGTAGTGGGACCCGTCGTCGTCGACGAGGCGGTAGTACTGGGCGTTGTCGATGCCACGGAAGGACAACGTCGGGCCCAGCTGGTTGCCCTCGGCGGTGTGGTTGTAGACGACGTCGAGGATGACCTCGATATTCGCGTCGTGCAGCGCCTTGACCATGGCCTTGAACTCCTGCACCTGCTGACCGCACGTGCCGGAGGATGCGTAGCCGTTGTGCGGGGCGAAGAAGCCGATGGTGTTGTAGCCCCAGTAGTTGCTCAGGCCCTTCGCCTGCAGGTGCGAGTCCTGCACGAACTGGTGGACCGGCATGAACTCGATCGCCGTGACGCCGAGCGAGTTGAGGTGGTCGATCATCGCCGGGTGCGCGAGGGCAGCGTACGTGCCGCGGATCTCCTCGGGGACCTCGGGGTGGAGCGCGCTCATCCCGCGCACGTGCGCCTCGTAGATCACGGTGTCGTGGTAGTCGTGAGCCGGCGGGCGGTCGTGGCCCCAGTCGAAGAACGGGTTCGTCACCACCGACGTCATCGTGTGGCCGAGGGAGTCGTCGGTGTTGAGGTCCTTCGGGTCCGCAGCCGCGGTCTCGTCGCCGAAGCGGTAGGAGAACAGTGACTCGTCGCCGTCGATCTGCCCGTCGATCGCCCTGGCGTAGGGGTCGAGGAGGAGCTTCGCGGGGTTGCACCGATGCCCGTTGGCCGGGTCGTACGGGCCGTGCACGCGGAAGCCGTAGCGCTGCCCGGGCGTCACGTTCGGCAGGTAGCTGTGGAAGACGTGGGCGTCGACCTCGGTGAGCTCGACGCGCGTCTCGGCGTCGTCGTCGTCGATCAGGCAGAGCTCGACACGCTCCGCGATCCCCGAGTAGAGGGCGAAGTTCGTGCCGGTGCCGTTGAAGGTGGCGCCGAGCGGATATGGGTGGCCTGGCCAGGTCTGCATTGGCCAAGAGTGCCATCCCGAACGCCTCGGGCGCCTCCTCGGTGCCTCGATGTGAGATGTCGCACATCTTCGTGGCCCGACGGCGGTGGCCGTCAGTCGACGTAGACGTAGACGGTGTTCCAGCCGCTCGCGCCGTCGGGGACGACGGGCGCGACGGTCTCGTCCTGGACACCCTCCGGGTCGCTCGCCCGGCAGCGCAGGGTGTGCTTGCCGACCTGCGCGTCCGGCCAGGGATAGGACCACTGGCGCCAGGTGTCCACGGACGCCTCGGTCGCGAGCGTCGCCGCCTGCCACGGTCCGTCGTCGACCTGCACCTCCACGCCGGTGATGCCGCGGCGCTGCGCCCAGGCGGTGCCGCCGACGGCGACCGTGCCCGCCTTGACGTGGGAGCTGGGCCGGGGGACCTCGATGCGGGAGGACGTCTTGATCGGTCCCTTCTCGGACCACCCACGCACCGTCCAGTACGCCTCCGCGTCCGCGAACCGGGTGACCTCGAGATCGGTCACCCACTTCGTCGCCGAGACATAGCCGTACAGCCCGGGCACCACCATCCGGACCGGGAAGCCGTGCTCGGTGGGGAGCGGCTCGTCGTTCATGCCGACGGCGAGGATCGCGTCCCGGGAGTCGGTCAGCACCTCGATCGGGGTGGAGGCGGTGAATCCGTCCACGCTGCGGGAGAGGACCATGTCCGCCTCCGGGAACGGGTCGGCACGGTCCAGCAGGTCACGGATCGGGAGGCCGAGCCATTTCGCGTTGCCGACGAGGTCGCCGCCGACCGGGTTCGAGACGCAGGTCAGGGTCACGTACGTCTCGATCAGGTCCGAGGCGAGGAGCTCGGCCCAGGTCAGGGTGATCTCCCGCGCGACGAGGCCGTGCACCCGCAGGCTCCAGCCCTCGGGATCCACGTCGGGCAGCAGGAGCGCGGTGTCGATGCGGTAGAAGTCCACGTTCGGCGTGACGAAGTCCACGACGCCCTCGGTGGCCGACTGGACGCCCTGCGGCAGGGGTGCTGCGGGTTTGGCGGGGGCGGGGAGGTGCAGTGCCTCGCGGGCGGCGGAGGCCGCGCGGCCCACGGTGGAGACGAGGACCCCGCCCACGGCCGACAGCCCGGCGAGCACGGCGACGACGC
>JAENWO010000378.1 GCA_016649925.1 Actinomycetales bacterium | reverse complement strand
GCTCGAGGAACTCCAGGATCTCGAGCCGCACCGGGTGCGCCAGGGCGCGGATCCGTTCCGGACCGGTGCTCGGGTCCGGCTCGGGAGCAGGCGTGGTGCTCAGTGGCGCAACCGGTTGATGTCACCCTGCGCGTGCACGGCCTGGAGGCGGCGCTCGGCGAGCTCACCGGCGCGGGCGGCGGCGAAGAGGATGGGTCGGGGTCGGCGTCGGGGGCGGCGGACGGCGGGAACCTGCGGGGCGGACATCGTGGTGCTTCCTGTGGAACGGATGGTCCCCATACTCTACACGCAACAACCCTTGCGCAAGAGTCAATTACCGCGCGTTTGCACGATGTCACAAGCGCCGCACCCCGAGCCCGACGGCGCGTCCCAGGGGTAGGGCGACCGAGCGTCAGGATCGCGTCACGCGCTCCTCGAGCGAGCCCTCAGGAGGTCCCGAGCCGCACGGTGACGCTCTGCTGCAGGTCGGGATCGGCCGTGGTGCCCAGCATCGCAAGGAGCTGTCCGTCCGGCACCTCGGCCGTCAGCGCGACGCTCGCGAGGACCCACTCCCCGCTCACCTCGACCGCCACGGCACCCGTCAGGTCGAGGAGCTGCCCGATGGTCACGGTGGTGCCCGCGGCGACAGCCACGGTGATCGGCTCCCCCGCCTCACCCGTCGGCTGGATCGTGCGCAGGGTGACCTGCTCCTCCGCCTGGCTGGGGTTCGTCACCGCCAGCCCCGCGCCCTCGACCAGTGAGCCCGCTCCGGGCACGCTGACCAGGCCGTGCTGCACGGGGACCGCCGCGCTCAGCCAGGCTCGGTCGAGGACGGGCTGGTCCGGGTCGATCTCCCCGGGCTGTCCCACCCGCGTGAGCATCACGGCGCCGGTCACGGGCTGATCGGAGGTCACGCGCACCGTGTAGGAGCCGGCGGCCACACCGGCCAGCGAGATGTCCGTGACGGTGCCGGGCTCGAGCACCTGGCCCTGCGCGCCGGGCAGCGCCAGCTCGCCGCCGGGGCCGAGCAGGCTCACCGAGACGGTGGCTGCCTCCTTGTTCGGGTTCACCAGGCGTACCACCGAGGGGTCCGCGTCCGCGGGGGCGACATCGATCAGCGGGACCGGCCCGATGGTCACCTCGGTGCTCGGGTCCGCCGTCGCCGTGACGATGTCGACACCCGCCGGGACCACACCGCGCAGCTCGCTGTCCTGGACCGAGGCGGTGATGCGACCACCCTCGGCGTCCACGCGCACGGCGATGCGGGGCTCGAGGGAGAGCGTCTCCAGCAGCACGACGCGGGCCTGGCCGGGGGGCACCACCACGGCGGCCCCGGACTCGACCGGACCGGTCGCGCCCCAGGCGGCCAGCGTGGCGGTCACGGGAGTGTCGCCAGGGTTCGTCAGGGTGAGCCGCGCGCTCGAGCCGAGTGCGGTCATCCCACCGACGAGCCAGATCGTGGACGACGGCGCCTGGCACGAAGCGGCCACCAGGCCACGCAGGTCGCCCGTGTCGGAACGGGCGAGGGTCGCGCCGGCAGCCAGGGCAGCGACGTCGTCCGAGGGCTGCGCGACGAGCACGGACGGGCTGGTGACCTCGGAGGCGGACACGAAGCCGGCCTCGCCGGCTACCGTCACGTCCTGCCGATCGGCGGAGCCCAGGGCACCGGATGACGCCGGTCCGGGGGCCTGGCCCTCGCGTCCCACCACGACGCCCTCGACGAGCGTGGCCACTCCCGCAGGACTCGGCCCGAACTCCTCGTCATAGGCGATGTCATTGCCCGCATCGTCGGTGGTGATGCGCGGCGGGCCCGCGCACACCAGCGAGATCGGACCCGCCCCGACCGTCACCTCGGGTGCGGCCACCGGCTCGGAGGTCGGGGCGGGCCGTAGGTAGCCGGCCCCGACCACGGCGGTCACGCCGGTGAGGACAGCCAGCGCGGAGGTGGTCGCGCCGATCCTGCGCAGCGTGGTGCGCAGGCGCGGGCTGAGCTTCATCAGTCGTCCTCCAACCGACGGCGACGCGTGGGCAGGGCGACCAGCACCGTGAAGGCGAGCACCGCCGTCGTCGTGACACGCCAAGTGGTCTGCAGCGGGGGCTCGTACCGGGCGAGGACCTGGCCGGATGCGCCGTCGGGGATCGAGAACGCCTGACGCCAGCCGGTCGGGACGGCGCGCAGCGGCTCGCCGTCCAGCCAGGCGTGCCACGCACTGTCCGAACGCTCGGCCAGCACGAGCGTGCGCGAAGCGCCGTCGACGCCGATCTCGCCGTCGACCACCGTGGGCGCCGAGGCGACGTTCTGCACGAGGGCGCCCGCGCCGTCGAGCACCTGCGCACGGGCGATGGAGGCGTCGGTGCTGCCCGCGCCGGCACGGACCCGCCAGATCACGCCGGAGTCGTTCTGGGTGACGCGCTCGAGCCCGAGCACGGAGTCGAGCAGGGCGACGAGTCGCGACCGGGCCGCCTCGTCGGCCTCGTGGACGCCGGTGACCCGTGAGTCGACCGGCGGGACGATGACGACGGCGATCGCATGGGCGGACAGCCGGGCGGCGGCGTCCGTGGCCGTTCCCGTCGCGAGCGCTGCGACGAGCTCGGCCAGGTCGCCGGCGGCGGCATCCGGCGCGACCACGGACGCGGGATCGGAACCGGTGAGCCCGGCCGACTCGACGGCTGTGGAGGTCTCGATCAGCTGCGGCCCGTCGCCGCGCCAGAGCTGGGCGTCGACGGCGTCGGCCGTGGCACTGAGCGCAAGGACCCGGGCGCGCTGGTCCGAGCTCTGCAGCTCGATGCCCAGCGCCGGGACCGGCGGGCCGCCACGGGAACCGATGGTGACGAGCGCCGCGGGCTCGTCGCTCGAACGCTCACGGAACACGCCGACGGTCCAGACGCTCGCGGCGAGCAGCGGTCCGAGCACGACGACGACGGTGACCAGGGCGGCGCTCAGCTGACGCCAGCCGAAGGAGCGGCCGCTCAGCGCGCCCTTCAGACCGTCACCGGCGCTCACCGTCGCCAGGAGCAGCCCGAGGAGGACGAGGGAGGTGCCGGGCCCGGCCCAGCCGTGGACGTTCTCGTCCGCGCCGAGGTTGTCCCCGACGCCTCGTCCGACGCCGACCGCCACCCGCGAGGAGACGAGAGTCGCGGCGACGCCGATCCCGGCCAGCACCCATCCGACGCGGACGGCGCGCGCCCGCCCGGTCCCGCGCGCCATGGCGAGGAGGGCGGCGACCACCACGGTGCCGGAGGCGACGAGCGGGACGACCCACGCGGCCCAGCCGCCGAGGAACGCGAGCTCCGACGGCGCGGACGGCCAGCCGAGGAGCGCGAGCCACGGCTCGCCGGGGTCCGAGGCCAGGGGCGCACCCGGGTCTGCGAACAGCCTGTCTCTTATACACATCTGACG
>JAENWO010000516.1 GCA_016649925.1 Actinomycetales bacterium | reverse complement strand
GTCCTCCCGTTCTGGACGACGACGGCGGTCCTCCCGTTCTGGACGACGACGGCGGTCCTCCCGTTCCGGACGACGACGACCCTGCGGACGAAGCCGGCGAGCCGGCGTCGGACACCCGGGAGCGGAGCGGACGGGAGATCTCCGGCGAGCAGATCGCCGCGATCGCCGATCCGAGCTACGTGCGCCGGGCCCCCCGGTACGGGCGGTTCGCAATCGCCGGCATCCTGCTCGGTGCGCTGGTCGCCCTTGCGCTGGCCGTGTTCGGGACGTCGAGCGCACAGCTCGACACCTGGGGCATGTTCCTCGTCCTCGCCGCCGTCCTGGCACCCCTGGGTGCCCTGATCGCATGCCTGTTCGCGGTCCTCGGCGAGCGCCGTCGGCCCGCGCGCGACGACCGCAGAGCGCACCGCAAGCCGCACCGCGGACCGCACCGCTGACGGCACACCGGCCGCAGCCTCACCGCACACCGGTCGCACCGCTGACCGCACACCGGCCGCACCGCTGACCGCACCGCTGACCGCACACCGGCCGCACCGCTGACCGAAGGACCTGCACCGTGACGAAGCGCTCCTTCCAGCTCGCCGCCGCCGCCGTCGAGGCCGTTCGTCCCGCCTTGGACGCGCTCCGCGCCGAGCTCGAAGTCCCCGGCGACTTCCCGCCCGAGGCGCTCGCGGAGGCCGACCGGGCTGCCGCCCGGACCCGGTCACAGGCGGAGGACGCCACGGACCTCGAGCTGGTCACGATCGACCCTCCCGGCTCGAAGGACCTCGACCAGGCGCTGCACCTCATGCGTGACGGCGAGGGGTACGTGGTGCACTACGCGATCGCCGACCCCGCGTCCTTCGTCACGCCCGGCGGTGCGCTGGACGCGGCCCTGCATGAGCGCGGGATGACGTTCTACGGACCGGACGGCCGGGTCAGCCTGCACCCGAAGGTGCTCTCCGAGGCAGCAGCGAGCCTGCTGCCCGGGCAGGAGCGGCCCTCCTGTCTGTGGACGATCCGGCTCGACGCCGCCGGTGAGATCGTCGACGCCGGGGTTCGTCGCGCGAGGGTGCGGAGCCGCGAGCAGCTGACCTACGAGCAGGTGCAGGAACGCGTGGACGGCGGGACCGCGGGCGAGATGCTCGCGCTGCTGCCCGTCATCGGGACGCTGCGCCAGGAGGTCGAGAGGGCGCGCGGCGGCGTGTCGCTGGCGATCCCCGAGCAGGAGGTGGAGAAGGCGAACGGCGGCTACCGCCTCGTCTACCGCTCCACCCTCGAGGTCGAGGAGTGGAACGCGCAGATCTCGCTGCTCACCGGCATCGCCGCGGCGCAGATCATGCGTAAGAAACGGGTGGGGATCCTCCGCACGCTCGAGCCCGCCGACCCGCGCGACATGAAACGGCTGCGCCGCGCGGCACACGGGCTCGGGATCGAGTGGCCGGACGGGGCCACGTACGGTGACGTCATCCACGGCCTGGACGCCTCCGAGCCGGCGCACGCCGCGTTCTTCAACGAGGCCACCTCCCTGTTCCGGGGCGCGAGCTACCTCGCATTCGACGGTGACCTGCCGCCGAAGTCCGCGCACTCCGCGATCGCCGCCGAGTACGCGCACGTGACCGCGCCGTTGCGGCGCCTCGTGGACCGGTACGGACTGGAGGTCTGCCTCGCCGCGACGGCCGAGGAGGACGTCCCCGAGTGGGTGCACGAGGCGCTGCCCGGCCTGCCGAAGACGATGATGCGCTCGAGCCAGCGCGCCAGCGCGTATGAGCGGGAGTGCGTGGACCTGATCGAGGCCATCGTGCTGTCGGGCCGTGAGGGCGAGTCGTTCACCGGCGTCGTCGTCGACCTCGACGAACCCAGGAACGGTCAGCAGGGGAAGCCCGGCCGGCCGACCGGCACCGTGGTGCTGGCTGACCCGGCGGTGCGGGCCCGGGTCGAGGGCGACGAGCTCCCTCTCGGGGAGCGGACCCAGGTGCGGCTCGTCAGCGCCGAGCCGGCCACGCGCACGGTGCTGTTCGCTCTCTCCTGAGAGGGAGCGCGCCGGCTGGGCGCACGTGCCACGGCGGTTTCCATGGACGGACCGCCACCACGTCGCGACGGTGTGGGACGATAGGCCCGTGGCGCGCGGCGATGGACGACTGACCCATGACCTCCTCC
>JAENWO010000552.1 GCA_016649925.1 Actinomycetales bacterium | reverse complement strand
GCGCGGCCGGACGAGTTCGACCTGGTGCTGCCCGCCTCCGTGCACATGTTCCTCGAGGAGGTCGGCTACTCGCCGCTGAATGGGGGTGCAGGGGCGTACGAAGCCCGGGTGCGGGCCCTGGTGGACGCGGGGCGCACCTTCGTGCGGATCGAGGACGGCCCGGACGGGCCGGAGGTCGTCTTCAAGGCGGATCTGGGTGCGGTGAGCAGCGGTGTCGCCCAGGTCCAGGGGGTGTGGGTGGTTCCCCGGTTGCGCGGCCAGCGGCTTTCCGAGCCCGGCATGGCCGCAGTCGTGGAGCTGACCCTCGGCCGGGTCGCGCCGCTCGTCTCGCTCTACGTCAACAGCTACAACGTCGCCGCGCTGGCGTGCTACCGCAGGGTCGGTTTCCGCCAGGTCGGGACCTACGCAACGGTCCTCTTCTGAGCACCCCGCCTCATGGTCCCGGCTCCCGCGACGCTCGTGCGAACGGCGCACAACCGTTCCCTGTGCGAACAACAGTGGCTCGCACAGCTGACACATGTGCGCGGTCTGGGCACTGGGCGTCCGGTGCCTGCCGTTGCAGCCACGACTGACGGACCAGCCGCACGGGTCAGGCCAGGGCGGCGCGAAGCCGCTCGATCCAGTGCTTCGGGTGCCGGAGATCCGCGATCGTCCAGCGAACCACGGCTGCGTCGGCGGCTCGGAGCCGGTCCTCCCGCAGCTTCTCGTCCCAGAGGACGTCCTCGGGCGGGCGTCCCGATGGATTCGCCCGGCCGTACTTGACCCTCCCGTCGAACTCACCGACCACGCGAGCACCCGGCCACCAGAAGTCGACGCGGCCGATGAAGCCCTTGGCATCGGTGAAGACCGCTTGTCTCTCCGGCGTCGGGATGCCGTTCTGGTGCATGACGACGGCGCTCCACGACTCACCTGGGCTCTCCGACTGCGGCGACGCGAGCTGGCAGCACAGGCGCACCAGCGCTGCCCCCCGGACGCGGCCCATGCGCTCCGCCACGCGCGTGAGCTCCTCCGGCGTCGTGAGGCCTGTCCGCAGCGCGTGATCGGCTGCCACGACGCCAGCGACGAGGGAGTGCAGCCGAGCGGTGTCGAGTGCAGCGCGCGCCGGGGCAGCGACAAGCGTCCCGTCGCTGGTGATCACCTGGTCCGCGGGTGGGGCAGCCACAGTCGAGACCAGGCTTCGGGCGGAGGAACCACCTCGACGATCCGTGGCAACGTGAAGGGTCCGTGGCTCGCCGAACACAGGGATCCCGAGGACGGACAGCGCCGCGGGCCCGGTGAGGATGCGCGTGGGATCGCGCCAACGCAAGGCGGTGACAGACGCATGGAAGGTGGTCAGCGGGTGTTCATCCTCCGAGGGGATTCGGTAGGCATCGCGATGCACTCTGGCGAGTGAGCCTTCCGCCATCAGTTCCAGGATCCTGTTCGGGGTGAGGCCACAGGCGTTCAGGTGCTGCCGGCGGAGGATGCCGCCGTTCGCTGCCGCCACGTCTGTGAGGTCCGTGAGGTGAAGGGCTCCCATCGCGCCACCTTCGCGGCCGCGACCGGCGTCGACACGCGAGGCCCTTGGGGGCTGTGGAGGGACTCCGCGGATCCCCTGACGTGGACACTCGCTGTCGGTGCAGGGCGAGCGTCCACGATGCGGCCTGCACGGGCGCGCGTCAGCGGAGCAGGCGCGACATCCGGCGGTCGGCGAGCGGGCGTCCGCCGGTCTGACAGGTCGGGCAGTACTGCAGCGCCGAGTCGGCGAAGGACACCTCACGGACGGTGTCGCCGCACACCGGGCACGG
>JAENWO010000065.1 GCA_016649925.1 Actinomycetales bacterium | reverse complement strand
TTGTTCGCGCTGACCGTCCCAGCAATCTGGCTGGGTCTCGGGCTGGCGTCGCTGATCATGCTGGCCGGCCTTCTCGACGTACCGGAGAGCTACTACGAGGCGGCTGAGCTGGAGGGCGCCAACTGGTGGCAGCGGACGATCTACATCACGATCCCGCTGATGAAGAACATCATGCTCTACCTTCTCGTCACCGGCTTCGTCGCCGTGATCCAGCAGTTCGAGCTGCCACTGATCATGACCGGCGGCGGTCCGACCCAGTCGACGCTGTTGCCGAACCTGCTGATCTTCCAACGGTTCACGACGGACCTCTACGTCGGCTACTCGATTGCCGCGGCCCTCCTGCTCTTCCTCGTGCTGGGTGGACTCTCCGCGGTGATCTTCAGACTCATCAACTCTGAGAAGGCGGTGGATGGTTGATGTCCGTCACAGGTCAGGCGGTCACCGGAGTCCCGGCCCCCGAGATCGCTTCGGCGACCGGCGGCACACCACGGCGGCGGTTCCAGCGGTCGGCACGTTCGACCGGTCCGGTGGGAACCCTTTTCCGGTACCTGTTCTCCGTGATCATCGTGCTCGTGGCGCTGTTCCCGCTCGCGTGGATGGCGATCTCCGGGTTCAAGGCCCGCCAGCAGGTGGTCAGCTCCCCGTTCCAGTTCTTCCCGGACATCTGGCAGCCGCAGAACTACGTCGACATCCTCAGCGACCCGCAGTTCTCGCGCGCGATGCTCGTCTCGTTCGGTGGTGCCCTGCTGTTCGCGTCGATGAGCCTGGTCGTGAACTCGATGGCGGCCTACGCCTTCGCCCGGCTGGACTTCGCGTTCAAGCGCACGCTCTGGTTCCTCACCCTCATGACGATGTTCATCCCCGGCATGGCGATCCTGCTGACGTCCTACATCGTGGTGACGAAGATGGGCATGCTCAACACGCTCGCGGTGCTCGTCGTCCCGGGCGCGACGGCCGCGGTGCACATCTTCTTCATCCGGCAGTTCTACCTGGGCATCCCGACGTCGATCGAGGAGGCCGCCCTGCTCGACGGCGCCGGCCGCTGGCTGATCTTCACGAAAATCTTCCTGCCGATGTCCAAGCCCGTCTTCGTCGTCGTCGGAATCACGTCGTTCCTCGCGTTCTGGAACTCCTACGTCTGGCCGATCATGACGATCACCGAGCCGGACAGCTCGCTCACCCAGATCCAGCAGTACCTCGCCACGTTCCGCTCCGAACGGCGCGTGGAGTACGGGATGCTGCTCGCGGGCTCGACGCTCGCGGCGACACCGGTGATCGCGCTCTTCCTGGTCTTCCAGCGCTACATCATCAGCGGGATCCGCATCTCGGGCATCAAATGAGGTCGGTCCCTCACACCGCCGGGCGGCACGTCGCGATGCCGCTCGGCGGGATCGGCACCGGGAACGTCGCTCTGTGCGCGGACGGGGCGCTGCGGCAATGGCAGCTGCACAACATCGGCAACCACCGAGGAGACCTGCCGAACTCCTTCTTCGCCGTGCGGATCGCCCAGTGGGAGCCGCCGTTCAACGCGGTCAGGGTCCTTCAGGCAGCTCCCGCCGCGGACCCGGAGAGCACGCGCACCCCGATGATGTCCGACGACGTCGTGCCGCAGTGGCAGCGTGACTTGCTCTTGCGCGCGTCCGGGATACAGGGCACCACTTTCAGCGGTACGTACCCCTTCGCCGAGGTGACCTACCACGACGACACGCTGCCGGTGGAGATCCGGCTCGAGGCGTTCACGCCCATGGTTCCCCTCGACGTCGAGCGCAGCTCCATCCCGACGGCGATGTTCACGTTCACGATCACGAACACCGACACCATCGCCGTGCACGGCTGGCTCGGCGGTACGGTGCAGAACCCCGTCGGGCAGGACGGCACCATGCCGCCGGCCGGGGTGCACGCCCCGGGCTACGGCGGCAACACGAACCGGGTCCGACGCGAGGACGGGTGGACCGCCCTCATCATGGACAACCACGCGATCGCCCCCGACGCGCCCGGTGCCGGCCAGTTCGTCCTCTCCGCCGACGCCCCTTCGACCACCGCGCTGCCACAGTGGACCCACGCCGAGCAGTTCATCGACTTCCTGCGTTCACGTCAACCGTTCGCGCCGCAGGACTGGGCGCACATGCCGCCCACCAGTGCTGACCATCAGCCGTCGGGATCCTGGGCCCAGGCCGGCCCGAGCCCCGAGGGCGCCACCTGGAACGGTGGGCTCGCCGCGCAGTTCGACCTCGCCCCGGGGGAGACCACCACCGTCCGGTTCGCGATGACGTGGCACTTCCCGAACAGATACGTGAACTTCACGCAGTTCGGCGGCATCCGCCCCGAGTGGGGTCCCACGCGGTTCTGGCTCGGCAACCACTACGCGACGCAGTACCCCGACGCGCTCGCCGTCAGCCGCCGTGTGCACGCCCAGTGGGAGGAGCTGGAACGCGACTCCCGCGCCTGGGTCGACACGCTCGCCGGAAGTTCTCTCGGGACGGACGCCGTCGAGCACCTCGCCGCGCAGGTGGCGATCGTGCGCAGCCCGAGCTTCTTCCGCACCGCAGACGGCGGGTTCTTCGGCTTCGAGGGCGTGCAGGGGGAGTCGACCACGATGTGGTCCGGCGACGTCGGCGGCTCCTGCCCGCTGAACTGCACCCACGTGTTCACGTACAGCCAGGGCCTCGCGAAGCTGTTCCCCGAGCTGGAACGGAACATGCGCGAATGCGAGTTCGACGTCATGCAGGCGCCCGAGGGCTTCATCCCGCACCGCGTGATCTCGCCCACCTACCTGCCGCAGCTGTGGGACCGCCCGATCGGCGGGCCGCTGGAGCCTGCCCTCGACGGCATGCTCGGCACCGTCCTGAAGACCTACCGGGAGGTGCGCACCGGCGCCGGGCAGCAGTGGCTCGAGCGCTACTGGCCCAACGTCGAACGCCTGCTCACCTACATCGCCCGCACCTGGGACGCAGAGGGCACCGGCGTCCTCCACGGGATCCAGCCCTCCACCCACGACATCGACCTGGCCGGCGTCAACCCGTTCATGGGCACGTTGTGGCTAGCGGCGCTGCGCGCGGGGGAGGAGATGGCCCGGCTGAGGGGGAACGACGAGGTTGCGGCCCGCTGGCGGGACTGGTTCGAGCGCGGCAGCGTCGCCTACGACGAGCAGCTCTTCACCGGCGAACACTACGTCCAGGTGCTCGAGGACGGCGACCCGCGCGAGTTCCAGTGGGAGGGCGGCTGCCTCTCCGACCAGCTGATCGGGCAATGGTGGGCGCACACCCTCGACCTCGGATACATCCTGCCCGAGGAGCACGTCCGCACCGCCCTGCGCTCGGTGGTGCGGCACAACCTCAAGCGCGGCTTCGAGGACTTCGTGAACCCGTACCGGGTGTATGCGGACGGTGCGGACACCGGTCTGCTGATGTGCTCGTGGCCCGACGGCGGTCGGCCGGCGGTGCCGACGCGGTACTGCGACGAGGTGTGGACGGGGATCGAGTACCAGGTCGCCGCGCACTGCCTGATGGAGGGGCTCGAGGAGCAGGGCAACGCCATCCTCGACGGGCTGTGGGCGCGCTACGACGGGCGACGGCGGAACCCGTACAACGAGATCGAGTGCGGCGACCACTACGTGCGTGCCCTCGCGGGCTGGAGCGTGCTGGAGGCGCGCACCGGGCAACGCTGGGACGCCGTCACCCGGTCGCTCACGCTGGCGGCCCCGCCGTCGGGCGGTGCGTGGCCGATCCTGCTCGACGAGGGCTGGGGCGAGGTCCGCGCGGCGGACTCAGGGTTCGAGGTGACCTGCGTGCGCGGCGTGCTCGCGTTCGACGTGCTCACGCTCGGCGGGAACGTCCTGGCCACCGACGGCGTGCGCCTGCATGCGGGGGAGTCGCGGACCGTCCCCGGTCCCTGACGTTCCGAGCACCTGTTCCGCAGGCGTCGTCGGGCCCCGCGCTCCCGACGACCTGTCCGCGTGGTGTCCTCCGCGTACAGTGGTGGCGTCCGTGACGCATGGACATCGCCCGAACACACCCGATCGATGGAGGCCCGATGCGCCTGCGCCCGGCCGCCTTCCTGTCCGTTCTCGTGGCTGCCTCGCTCGTGCTCGTCGGGTGCACCGGTGACGTCGATCTCGACACCGAGCCGACCACTTTCGCCACCACGCCCGCGGCGCAAGCGGTCGCCGTGGCGCAGGCGCCGGTGAACCCGACGACGCTGTTCGCCTCCTCTGATCCGACCGAGCTCGCGCTGAACGCGAGCCGGACCTTCTTCGCCTCCGCCCAGGTCGCGGTCCTTGCCCCGGCGGGTGACCAGCCGGACACGGTGCGCGCCGCCTCCATCGCGATGACCCTCGGTGTGCCGGTCCTGCTGGCCGGAGCGGATGACGCCGCGCTGGACGCCGAGCTGCTCCGGCTGGGTGTCGGCACGATCGTGCCGGTCGGCGCGGTCCCGTTGGACGGCATCGACACCACGTCCCTCACGGTGCAACCCGCACCGGCGGACACTGCGGACCTGAGTGCGCTCCTCGGCCTCGACCTCGCCGATGCGCCCACCGCGGCCCAGGGTCAGGAGGTGCCCGCGCTCGCCGCGCTCGCCGGCGGCCAGGTCTTCACCACGTCCGACCAGGCAGCGCTGAACACGACCCCCCCGGCGGCCTCCGGGCAGATGCCCGTGACGGAGCCGGCCGAGCAGGTCCAGGGAACCGTGGCGGTGGCCGACGGCGATCCCGCCCAGAGCGCGGCCGTCGGCACGGCACGGGCCGCCGGCGCCCAGGTCGTGATCGTCTCGGGTGACCCGCGCGCGTCCGCCGACGCCGTCACGCGGCTCGGCGAGGCGGGCGCGACGTCGATCGTCGGGCTCGGCACGACCTTCGGTGACGAGGCGCAGTTCGCCTGGCGCACCGCGACGGCGGCGACCGGCGTCCAGCTGCCCGGCGGCGGCCAGCTCGTCTTTCCCGGCAAGCGGTACGTCGCGCTCTACGGGAGCCCGCACACGGCCTCGCTCGGAGTCCTCGGGGAGCAGGGCGTGGACGCCACCGTCCAGCGGGCCGCCGACACCGCCGCCCCGTACCAGGCGCTCACCCCGGACACCGTGATCCCGGCCCTGGAGATCATCGTCACCGTTGGCACCGGCGGTGCCGGGGAGGACGGCAACTACTCCGAGGAGTGGGGCGTCGAGGGGTTCATCCCGCTGATCGAGGCCGCGCAGGCCGCCGGCCAGTACGTCGTGCTCGACCTCCAGCCGGGGCGCTCGAGCTTCCTCGACCAGATCAAGCTGTACGAGTCGCTGCTGCAGTACCCGAACGTGGGGGTCGCACTCGATCCCGAGTGGCGGCTGGGACCGAACCAGGTGCACCTGGTCCAGAACGGCCACGTCGGGATCGACGAGGTCAACAGCGTGGTCACCTACCTCGCCGACTTCGTGCAGGCGAACCACCTGCCGCAGAAACTGATCATCATGCACCAGTTCCAGCTCCGCATGATCGACGGCCGCGAGCGGCTCGACACCAGCCGGACCGAGGTGGCGCTCCTCATCCACGCCGACGGACAGGGCTCGCAGGGTGCCAAGGCCGACACCTGGGACGCGCTGCACGTGGGTGCCCCCGCCGGTGTCTACTGGGGCTGGAAGAACTTCATCGACGAGGACGTCCCGATGCTGACGCCTGAGCAGACGTACCAGGTGGTCCCGATTCCGGACTTCGTGAGCTATCAGTAAGGCGATGAGCGAGCAGACCCCGGCGCAGCGGCGCCGCTTCGAGTGGTGGCACCGCCTCCGGCCGCTGACCCGGCGCACCATCCGCGTCGTCCTGGCGTTCGTGGCCAGCGGCGTCGCCGGGATCGCCTTCGGCGTGGTCACCGCGAGCACGGAGGGCTCCCTCGGGCCGCACGTGGCCGAGTACTCGACCACCCTCAACGGCGAGCTCACCGTCCACATGGGTCCGCTCGGCGCGCTCATCGTCGACTCACCGCTGCCGTTGCGGCTCGGCGTGGACGCCCTGGTCAAGGAGATCCCGGACCAGCTGAGCACACCGGACGCGGACCCGGTGGCCGGCCTGACGGCGGACCTGGCGAGCTACAGCCAGTTCCTCGCCAACCCTGCGGCCGCGATCAACGAGGCCGTCGACGGGTTGGTGGCGGACGCCGTCGGGCGCTCGGTGGTGGCGTGGTCCCTCCTGCTCGTGCTCGTCGCCCTCGGCCGGCTCGCGGCGCACGGCGTGCTGCGGGACGCTGCCAGGAGCGCCTGGCGCCAGCAGGGCGTCCCGGCCGTGAGCATCACGCTCGCCCTCGCTCTCGTGGCGCTGCCCCTGATCGAGACGACCCGCACGTCCGGCGGCGCCGGGCGCACCTCGGCGATCCTGGCCGGCACGCCCCTGGCCGACGCCCGCATCACCGGGCGGCTCGCGACGATCGTGGACTACTACGGTGGTTACGTCGTGGACGCGATCAACGACAACAGCTCTTTCTACGCCGAGGTCGAGCAGAATCTGCGCACGGCGTACGACGTGGATGCCGCACCCCTGGCACCCACCGACGAACCGCCGGAGGACACCGCCACCACCGATCCCGCGCAGCCGGGCCAGCCGGCCGGTGACGCCACCGGCGGCGCCTCGGAGGTGCCGGTCGACGGTGCCTCGGGCGAGCCGACCGCTGACGAGCCGACCCACCCACGCACGCCTGCCGACGCCGCATCCGATGCCCCGGAGCCGGCCGACGGCGCGGACGAGCCGGTCACGATGCTGCTCGTCTCGGACCTGCACTGCAACGTCGGCATGGCACCGGTGGTCGGCGCGGCCGTGGAGCTGTCCGGTGCGCAGATCCTGCTCAACGCGGGAGACACCGTGATGGGTGGGACCTCGGTCGAGTCCTTCTGCGTCACCAGCTTTGCGGACGCGGTTCCGGACGGCGTCCCCACGCTCGTCGCGGACGGCAACCATGACTCGTCTCTCACCGCCGAGCAGCAGCGCGAGGCGGGGTGGACCGTCCTGTCCGGGGAGCCGGTGGAGGTCCACGGCATCACGTTCCTCGGGGACACCGATCCCACGATCACGTCGTTGGGTGCGCCGACCCGTCCCCAGCGCGACGAGACCGTCCTGGAGATGGGCAACCGGCTGCGCGAGAGCGCTTGCGAGCTGCAGGAGGCCGGGGACCCGATCGACATCCTGCTCATCCACAGCCCGTACGCCGGACGGCAGGTGCTCGAGGCCGGGTGCGCACCGTTGAGCATCTCGGGACACCTGCACCGGCGGATCGGCCCGTGGCAGAAGGGGTACGGGGTCCAGTACGTGACCGCGAGCACGGCCGGTGCGGGTTACGGCACGCCGACGATCGGCCCGCTGCAGAACCCTGCGGTGATGACCCTGATCCGGTGGGACCCGCGCACGCACCGGCCGCTGGACTACCGGCTGATCCAGCTCCAGCCGGACACGAGCGTCTCCCTCACGCCGTGGTACGCGTTCCCGGAGCAGCCGCAGGAGTTCGTCGACCTGCCCGAACCTGATCCTGCGGACGACCCGGTCGGATAGCCGCCCAGCTGCTCGGGTACCGGTCGCCCGCAGCCGCATACTGAGCACATCCAGCTGACAAGGAGCACCGTGTCATCCCACTCCACCGACCACCTCGATGCCGACGGCTTCGAGGACGACGGCTTCGAGGACGACGAGGACGACGACGTCGAGGAGGAGCTCGGACCCCTCGACCGCACCCGGCCCACCGAGCACGAGCGGGCGGGCGGCGCGCATCGGGAGCTCTCCTGGCTGCTGGTGATCAGCGGGCTGCTCGGGTTATGGGCCTCGGTGGCGCTGACCCTCGACTACTTCCACACCCTCCAGGACCCGAGCTTCGTCCCGGCCTGCGACCTCAACCCGCTGATCGGTTGTGGGGTGTTCCTGGCGAGCGAGCAGTCCAGCGCCTTCGGATTCCCGAACGTGATCATCGGCCTGGTGGCGTTCCCCGTGGTGATCGCAACCGGTGTGCTCCTCACCGGAGGCGTCCGGATGCCTCGGTGGTACTGGCGCGGCCTGTGGGCTGGAACCGTCTTCGGGATCGGGTTCGTCACCTGGCTGCAGTACCAGGCGCTCACCTCGATCGGTGCGCTCTGCCCCTACTGCCTGGTCATCTGGATCGCGACGATCCCGTTGTTCGTGCACACCTCGGCGCGCACCGTCCAGAACGGTGCGCTCCCGGCCGGCGACGGGCTGCGTTCCCTGCTCGTCGCGAACCGGTGGATCATCACGGTGCTCTGGTACCTCGTGGTGCTCGCTGCGGCCGTGCTGCTGCTCTGGGACAAGTGGCTGCTGGTGTTCTGAGTGGGCCACGGGCAAGACGAGCGAGGTGCTCCCCGACGCGTGATGTGTCGAGGCCTGCCTCTGCTTCCTGGCACGCCGTGTCACCACGGGGCGACCGGGAGCCGGGGGGTCGACCGGGAAGGTGACGACCCCGCCGGTCCGGTCTCCCTGGACGCCATCGAGCTGCCGACGTCCACGATGACGCAGGACTATGTGAAGGCGGTCTACAACCAGGAGGAGTGGGGACCCGAGGGGGCGAGCACCTCCGAGGGGGCGAGCACCTCCGAGCTGGCTGCCCGGATGGGTGTGGGCGCGTCGACCGTCTCGGAGAACGTGGGCAAGCTTGCCGCGGCGGGCCTCGTGCACCACGAGCCCTACGGCAGGATCACGCTCACCTCCGACGGGCGACGGATCGCGCTGGCCATGGTGCGGCGCCACCGCCTGGTGGAGACCTACCTCTCCCAGGCTCTGGGGTACGGGTGGGACGAGGTGCACGACGACGCCGAGGTGCTCGAGCACGCCGTCTCCGAGACGCTCCTCACCCGGATGGACGAGGTGCTCGGGCACCCCGACCGGGACCCGCACGGCGACCCGATCCCGCAGGCCGACGGCACCGTGCGCGTCCCACCCGCGCACCGCCTCGACGAGGTGGCCCCGGGCGGACGCGGCCGGATCGCCCGGATCAGCGACGCCGAGCCGAGCCTGCTCCGTGAGATCGCGGCCCTCGGGCTCGATCTCGACGAAGAGGTGGAGGCGGGAGCGCTCCCGCTGTCGGCGGCGGCGACCGGGGTGATCTGGGTGGTGGCGCGGTCGGGGCGAGCAGCGCGTAGCTGAGCGCGGACGCGACCTTCGGCCCGTCGGCCGAGGGGGACCATGGCGCGGCGGCGTCAGCGAGCCGTGAGTCGCCGTGAGTCGTCCCGGATCACACCCACGAGCTCCTGGAGCACGTCCTCGAGGGTGACGACGCCCAACGGCGGTCCGGCCGGCGGCTCGGTGGGTCCGCTCCCGGGCTGTTCGCGCACCTGGGCCAGGTGCGCGCCACTGCGTTGCATCACGGCGAGCACGGATCGCAGGGAGTCAGTGGCGCTGACGGTCGGCAACGCCCGCACGACGTCCTGGTTCACGGCGCGCATGCGGATCCCGGGATCCGTCTCGAGCAGGTCTTTGATGTGCACGTAGCCGGTCAGCGTCCCATCCGGGGAGTGGAGCGGGAACCGCGAGAAACCCTCCACGGAGACCGACTCCGCCGCCGCCGGGCTCACCCCCTCGGGCAGGGTGCGCACCGTGTCCATCGGCAGCAGGACCGAGCGGACGTCGCGGGCACCGAACTGGAGCGCACCGAGCAGCAGACGCTCGTCGTTCAGCTCGATCAGCCCGCCGCTGCGCGACTCGGCCACCAGACCGGCGACCTCGTCCCGGGTGAAGGAGCTCGTGACCTCGTCCTTCGGTTCCACGCGCAGGATCCGCAGGCCGAGGTTCGCGATCCCGTTGACCAGCCAGAGGATCGGGTAGAGCACCCGGACGATCACCGCGAGCACCGGACCGAGGGCCATCGCCATGCGTTCGGGCCCGGCCAGCGCGATGTTCTTCGGCACCATCTCGCCGAGCACCACGTGCAGGAACGTGACAAGGCTGAGGGCGATCGCGAACGAGACGGGGTGCAGGAGCTGCTCCGGCATCCTCACCGCCGCGAACGGGACCTCGAGCAGATGAGCGATCACCGGTTCGCTGATCGAGCCGAGGGCGAGCGAGCAGATCGTGATCCCCAGCTGCGCCCCGGCCATCATCAGCGAGATGTTCTCCATCGCGCTCAGGGTGATCCTGGCGAACCGGTGACCGGCGAGCGCGCGGGGCTCGATCTTCGTGCGGCGCGCCGAGAGCAGCGCGAACTCGGCCCCCACGAAGAACGCGTTGAGCAGCAGCAGCGCTCCGGTCAGGGCGAGCCCCGTACCGGCGCTCATCGCGGGGCCCCGCCGGAGCCGGTACCGCCGGAGCCGGTACCGCCGGAGCCGGT
>JAENWO010000424.1 GCA_016649925.1 Actinomycetales bacterium | reverse complement strand
GCATGTCGCCGAGCCAGGTGTCGGTGCCGACCGTCATGATGACATCGTGAACGCGGCCTGATGATCATCGGGCCGCCACCGAAGTTCCACGGAACTCGGGACATCCTCCGGAGACCGGCGCCACCATCGGCTCGGTCGCCCGGCAGGTCGGCTACGGCAGCCCCTTCGCATTGAGCACCGCCTTCAAGCGCGTCGGCGGCATCAGCCCCCAACAACGCCGCACCAGCGCGTAGCGCCGCCATCAGCCACGGCTGGGCACATCCCAGCCTCAGTACGGATGGCCATGCAGTATCGCCTCCCGAGAGCCGATCGTCAGGTGCGACATTCCCCCTCGCAATGGCGTTCAGCTAGTCCGGCTGAGCAGGACAACCCCAACGTCGGTCGCGCCGGTGCGCCGCCCTCACGGCCGGTCCGGGTCCGGTCTGAGGGGGCGGTACGCTCCCTCGTCGTCCAGCTGGCTCGACATCGCGGTGAGGAAGTCGACGACGGCGCCCCTCGCCTCCACCGGGACCGTGCGGGCGATCTCGCGCATGCGGTCGTGCATGCTCGTCAGCCGCTCCCGGATCTCGCGATGGGCGTGCGGCGTCGCGGTCAGGATGAGCGAACGCCGGTCGCGCGGGTGGGGGGAGCGGTCGAGGTGCCCGGAGACCGTCAACCGGTCGAGCAGCTTCGTGGTCGAGGGAGTGGAGATGCCGAGGTGCCTGCTGAGCTCCCGCGGCGTGAGGTGGGTTCCCCTGTTCTCCGCCTCGATCACATGCTGCAGCGCCTGCATGTCGGTGACGTTCATGTCCATGTCGGCGCTCATCCGGCGGCGCATCTCCTGGTCCGAGCGTCGGAACCGGCGCAGGGCTTGCAGCATCGACACGACCGAGTCTTCGCCGTCGTACCAGTACTGCGAACCCGTCCACGGCCGTGTATCTTCGCTCACCGGATCATGCTATCCTAGTTGATTACTAGATAGGCTAGTTAGTTTTCTTCTGACAAGGAGCCGTCCCGTGGAGATCTCCGCACAACGTCCCTCGGACCACGTGGTGCTGCTCGACGAGGCCGGCGCCAGGGTGGGGTGGGCCCCACGCTCCACCGTCCACGGCTCGCGCACACCGCTGCACCTGGCCTTCTCCTGCTACCTCTTCGACGCCTCCGGCCGACTGCTCGTCACGCGCCGCGCGCTGACCAAACGGACGTGGCCCGGGGTGTGGACGAACTCCTTCTGCGGGCACCCACGGATGGAGGAGCCCATGCCGGTCGCGATCGCCCGGCACGCCCGCCACGAGCTCGGGCTCTCGGTCGAGGACATCCGGACCGCCCTTCCCGACTTCCGCTACCGCGCGGTGGACGCCTCCGGGGTGGTGGAGAACGAGATCTGCCCCGTCTACCTCGCTTCCACGTCTGAGGTCCCCGACCCCGACCCGGCCGAGGTGATGGACCTGCGGTGGGTCGGCACCGAGGACCTTGGTCGCGCTGTGGCCTCCACCCCGTGGGCGTTCAGCCCGTGGATGGTGGAACAGCTGCTCGAGCTCGCCGATCTGGACGTCGACCTGCTGAGCAGCTCCGTGGAGCAGGAGCTGGCGGGGTGAGCTCGACCGACACGCAGCTCTCCGGGTTCTTCTTGGACGGGGCGGCTCGCTACCAGGAGATGGGCGAGGACTACCAGGAGCTGTGGCGGAGCCTGAGCCGAGCCAGCGAGGGCGGCAAGCGGTTCCGGCCCGCCCTGCTCGCCGGCATCTACGCCGAGCTCGGCGGCGCGGACGCCGACCTGGCGTCCCACGTCGGGGCTGCCGTCGAGCTGCTGCACACCGCCTTCGTGATCCACGACGACGTGATCGACGGAGACGACGTCCGACGCGGCCGGCTGAACGTCTCCGGCACCTTCGACCAGCGTGCCCGTGCGCTCGGCGCCGGGTGCGA
Source organism: Actinomycetales bacterium (assembly GCA_016649925.1). Lineage (GTDB taxonomy): Bacteria > Actinomycetota > Actinomycetes > Actinomycetales > Beutenbergiaceae > JAENWO01. The sequence continues at coordinate 1,030 of JAENWO010000424.1, read as the reverse complement.
GCGGGCCCGGGTGCTCGGCACCACGGCCGGCATCCTGGCCGGAGACCTCGCCCTCGTCGGCGCGGTACGGATGATCGCGCTGACGGGTGCCGACCCGCGCACCACCCGCCGTCTGCTGGACCTGCTCGACCACGCCGTGCGCGTCACCGCCGCCGGCGAGCTGGCTGACGTGCGCTTCAGCCTCGACCTGGAGCCGGTCTCGCTCGGCGACATCATCACGATGGAGGAGCACAAGACCGCGGTCTACTCCTTCGTCCTGCCGTTGCAGGCCGGCGCCGTGCTCGCCGGCGCCCCCGAGCGCCTGGTCAGCGGCCTGGGGGAGCTCGGCCGACTCGTCGGCATCGCGTTCCAGCTGCTCGACGACGTCCAGGGCGTCTTCGGGGACGAGACCGAGACCGGCAAGAGTGCCCTGACCGACCTGCGGGAGGGGAAGGTCACCCCGCTCATCGCACACGCCCGCAGCACCGCGAGCTGGGGAGACATCGCTCCGTTCGTCGGGGACCCCACCCTGACCGAGTCCCGCGCCGCGATCGTGCGCGACCTGCTCGTGGTCTGCGGCTCACGCAGCTTCATCGAGGATCTCGCCGCGAGCTATGTCGAAGCTGCGCTCGGTCTGGCCGACCGTCTGGAGCTCCCGCCCGGATTCATCTCGTGGGTGACGACGATCACCGACGATCTCGCGAGGAGGGCAGCATGAGCGTCGGGAACCTGCTGCACCGCCGGGCCGTTGCGCGGGATCCGTACGACGCGGTCGCCCGGGCCAGCTCCGCGGCCGTCATCAAGGGTTACTCCACGTCGTTCGGCTGGGCGTGCCGACTCCTGGACGAGCCGGTCCGGACCCGGGTGCGGACCATCTATGCGCTGGTCCGCCTTGCGGACGAGATCGTCGACAGTCCCCGCGGCGTCACGTCCCCCGAACTCGGTGCGGAACGGCTGGACGCCCTCGAGGACGAGACCCGAGAGGCGGTCCGCACCGGGTACAGCACGAACCTCGTGGTCCATGCCTTCGCCCTCACCGCCCGTGAGTGCG
>JAENWO010000354.1 GCA_016649925.1 Actinomycetales bacterium | reverse complement strand
GCGGGACCACGCCGACAACGTCGTGGTGGTCTGCTCGATCGAGAACGTCGACCCGGTCGGGGTACACACCGGGGACTCCATCACCGTCGCACCCGCGCTCACCCTCACCGACCGCGAGTACCAGAGGTTGCGTGACGTCGGCATCGCGGTGATCCGCGAGGTTGGCGTGGACACCGGCGGCTGCAACATCCAGTTCGCGATCGAGCCGAGCACGGGACGCGTCGTCGTCATCGAGATGAACCCGCGCGTGTCCCGCTCGTCCGCGCTGGCGTCGAAGGCGACCGGGTTCCCGATCGCGAAGATCGCCGCGCGCCTCGCGGTCGGCTACACGCTCGACGAGATCCCCAACGACATCACCGGCTCCACCCCGGCGTCCTTCGAGCCGACCCTGGACTACGTCGTGGTCAAGGTGCCCCGGTTCGCGTTCGAGAAGTTCCCGGCCGCCGACCCCACGCTGACCACCACGATGAAGAGCGTGGGCGAGGCGATGGCCATCGGCCGTAACTTCACCGAGGCCCTGCAGAAGGCGATGCGCTCGCTCGACACGGCCACGAGCAGCTTCCACTGGTCGGGCGAGGCTCCCGACGCCGAGGCCACGGCCAACCTGGTGGACTCCATCTCCACGCCGACCGAGCACCGGCTCCTCGACGTGCAGCAGGCGATCCGTGGAGGAGCGAGCCTCGAGGAGGTCGTCGGTGCCACCAGGATCGACCCGTGGTTCGTGGACCAGCTCTTCCTCCTCGACGAGGTGGCCGGCGAGATCGCCGCCTCCGCGACCCTTGACGCCGCCCTGCTGCGCCGCGCGAAACGCCACGGTTTCTCCGACGTGCAGATCGCCGCCATCCGTGGACTGGGGGAGCAGACCGTCCGGGAGATGCGCCACGCGTACGGCCTGCGACCGGTGTACAAGACCGTCGACACCTGCGCCGCCGAATTCGCCGCGAGCACGCCGTACCACTACTCCAGCTACGACACCGAGACCGAGGTCCAGCCTCGGGACCGCCCCGCGGTGATCATCCTCGGCTCGGGCCCGAACCGGATCGGACAGGGCATCGAGTTCGACTACTCGTGCGTGCACGCCGCCCTCGCCCTGCGCGAGGAGTACGAGACGATCATGGTCAACTGCAACCCGGAGACGGTCTCCACCGACTACGACACCTCGGACCGACTCTACTTCGAGCCCCTCACGTTCGAGGACGTGCTGGAGGTCTACCACGCGGAGCTCGCCGTCGGCCCGGTGGCCGGCGTCATCGTCCAGCTTGGCGGCCAGACGCCGCTCTCCCTCGCGGGGCGCCTGGCGGACGCGGGCGTGCCCATCTGGGGCACACCGCCCTCGGCCATCGACGCGGCGGAGGACCGCGGGCTGTTCGGCCAGGTCCTGCTGCGGGCCGGGCTGCCGGCGCCCGCGTTCGGCACGGCGATCTCCCTCGACCAGGCGCGCGACATCGCGGCCCGGATCGGCTACCCGGTCCTCGTGCGGCCCTCTTACGTCCTCGGTGGGCGTGGCATGGAGATCGTCTACGACGACGCCCAGCTGGTCGACTACGTCCGGCGCGCCACCGGTGCGCCCGAGGGTGAGCACGTCCTGCTGCCGGCCCCGGTGCTCGTCGACAGGTTCCTGGACCAGGCGATCGAGATCGACGTCGACGCCCTCTACGACGGCACCGAGCTGTTCCTCGGCGGCGTCATGGAACACATCGAGGAGGCCGGCATCCACTCCGGTGACTCGGCTTGCGTGCTTCCCCCGATCACCCTCTCGGACTCGATGATCGCGCGGATCCGCACGTCCACCGAGAAGATCGCGAGGGGCGTCGGTGTGCGCGGTCTCCTCAACATCCAGTTCGCGCTCGCCGCGGACGTCCTCTACGTCCTCGAGGCGAACCCCCGGGCCTCGCGCACCGTGCCGTTCGTCTCGAAGGCGACCGGGGTGCCGCTGGCGAAGGCGGCCGCGCACCTGATGAGCGGGATGTCCATCCGTGAGCTCAAGGACGCCGGGCTGCTGCCCGAGCAGGACGCGTCCACGATCGACCTCGACTCGCCCGTCGCGGTGAAGGAGGCGGTGCTGCCGTTCATGCGGTTCCGCACCTCCAAGGGCAAGGTCGTGGACACCGTCCTCGGCCCGGAGATGCGCTCCACCGGCGAGGTGATGGGCTACGACGTCGACTTCCCGACGGCGTTCGCCAAGTCCCAGGCCGGCGCGTACGGAGGATTGCCCACCGAGGGCACGGTGTTCATCTCCGTGGCGGACCGGGACAAGCGCTCGATCGTGTTCCCGGCCAGCCGTCTCGTCGAACTCGGTTTCCGGATCCTCGCGACGAGCGGGACCGCGAGCGTGCTGCGCCGCAACGGCATCGAATCGGCCGAGGTGCGCAAGGCGTCGCAGGGTCGCGGGCCGAATGACGAGCCGACGATCGTCGACCTGATCAGCTCCGGCGAGATCGACATGGTGATCAACACCCCGGGCAGTAAGGGGGCTCGAGCCGACGGCTACGAGATCCGCACAGCGACCACGGCCGCAGACCGCGCGATCGTCACCACCATGCAGCAGTTCGCCGCTGCCGTGCAGGCCATCGAGGCGTTGCGGCGCGGCCCGTTCCAGGTCCGCTCGCTCCAGGAGCACGACGCCGCCCGTGCGGCCCGCGAGGAGGCCTCGGCGTGACCTCCTGGGGCCCGACGGCCGGTGCGACCGCGTCCGGTGCGACCGCGTCCGACCCGAGCGCTCCGACGCCGTTCGGGACCCGGCTCGCCGCCGCGATGGCCGCCCGCGGCCCGCTGTGCGTCGGCATCGACCCGCACCCGGCGTTGCTCCGGGCCTGGGGGCTGGGCGACGACGTGGCCGGGCTGCGGGAGTTCTCGCTCCGCGTCGTCGACGCCCTGGCCGGCGAGGTGGCCGCGCTCAAGCCGCAGTCGGCCTTCTTCGAGCGCCACGGCAGCGCGGGGGTCGCCGTCCTCGAAGACGTGATCGCCGCGTGCCGGGCGGCGGGCGTGCTGTGCATCGTCGACGCCAAGCGCGGGGACATCGGGTCCACGATGGCCGGTTACGCGGATGCCTACCTGGCGGAGGGCTCCCCGCTGGCGGGCGACGCCGTCACCTTCGCCCCGTACCTCGGCTTCGGCTCCCTGGAACCGGCGATCGAGACGGCCCTCCTGGCCGGCCGCGGCGTCTTCGTGCTCGCCCTCACCTCGAACCCCGAGGGCGCCCAGGTGCAGCACGCCCGCGAGCCCGACGGCACCGCCGTCGCCGCCCGCATCGCCTCGGAGGCTGCCGCCCTGAACGCACTCGAGATCGCTGCGGGTGCGCCGTTGGGCAGCGTCGGTCTCGTCGTGGGTGCAACGATCGGCTCCGCGGCCCGCGATCTCGGCGTCGACCTGGCCAAGGTGCGCGGCCCGCTCCTGGCACCCGGCATCGGCGCCCAGGGCGGGGGAGCACAGGACCTGGCCCGCGTGTTCGAGGGCGCCCACGAGGCCGTGCTCGCGAGCAGCTCACGGGAGGTCCTCGGTGCGGGTCCCACGGCGGAAGCGTTGGTGACGGCTGCACGCCGCTGCGTCGGCACGCTCCGCGCCGCGCTGGTCTGAGCCCCGCGCCGCGCTGGTCTGAGCCCCGCGCCG
>JAENWO010000088.1 GCA_016649925.1 Actinomycetales bacterium | reverse complement strand
GGCCACCGGGAGCCGGGTGGCCTGCTCGAGACCCTCCGGGGTGAAGAGCATCTCGCTGGCGAACTCGCCGAACTTCGCGGCCGCCTTGGTACGCAGCCGGCTCTGGGTGAGAGCGGCGGCCACCAGCTCGGGGTCCATGCCGCGGGCGCGCAGTCCGGTCGAGAGCTGCAGCGCTCCCTCCTCGTCGTAGGGGGGCAGCTGGGACAGCAGCGCCCAGCCCTCGGGGCTCAGCAGCTTGGCCAGAGCGGGCAGTTCCACACCACGATCCTGCCACCCGCGTGGCCGGCGGAGAGCCGGCGGACCGCCTGGCCGCCCACCGCCGAGCTGCTCGCGGCGGCCGTCGGCGCACCCTGCGACGGGCGAGTCGTTAGCACTCACCTTGACCGAGTGCTAATCCGAGCCTAGATTTGGTCCGGAGGTTCCTCCGCGAGGGGGAGCGTTCGACCGCGGCATCTACTCACTCGTGTCCGACCCCCGCGACGGCGGGCCCGACGGGGGATGTGCGGTCCCACTGTCCTGTTCAGATCTCAATGCGAAGGGGAGGTCCGTAGTGTCGGTCTCCATCAAACCGCTCGAAGACCGGATCGTCGTGAAGACGCTCGAGGCCGAGCAGACCACGGCGTCCGGTCTTGTCATCCCGGACACCGTCAAGGAAAAGCCCCAGGAGGGCAAGGTCCTTGCCATCGGCCCCGGTCGGGTCGACGACAACGGCAACCGCGTCCCGCTGGACGTCGCCGTGGGTGACACCGTGATCTACAGCAAGTACGGCGGTACCGAGGTCAAGTACGCGGGCGAGGATTACCTCATCCTGTCCGCGCGCGACATCCTCGCCATCGTCGAGAAGTGATCTGCGCCTAGCGTGCAAGCGGAAGGCCCCGGCCCCCTGATCAGGGGGCCGGGGCCTTACGTCGTCCGCGCCGGGTCCGGGGGCCTCAGCTGGCCGCGGAGATCTCGCGGCTCAGGATCGCCGTCCGGTCGTTCTCGGACAGGCCACCCCAGACGCCGTAGGGCTCTCGCACACGCAGGGCGTGCTCCCGGCACAGCTGGATCACGGGGCACGTGGCGCAGATCGCCTTGGCGTTGGCGTCGCGCCGCCGTCGGGAGGCACCGCGTTCGCCCTCGGGGTGGAAGAACTGCTCGGCGCCGGTCTCCCGGCAGGCACCCTCGTACTGCCATTCCCACAGATCCATCACTGGTCCGGGAAGTCTCGATAGTTCAGCCACGGCGCTTTCCCCTTAATCTTCGGTCGGTCGGTCGGTCGCAGGCTGTCTCGAACAACGTACAACCGCGTCAGAGGTTATTCAAGATGTGTCCAGAAGGGAGTCGTGCAACGCGCCCTGAGTTGTTCAATGGCCAGGGTGTCCTTAGGCTCGGGGCAGGCACCCGTCGCTGGGTGCGCGTCGACGTGGCACCGAGTCGACCCTGGACCGAGAGGAGCGCGGAGTGCGGGCGGCACGAGGGACCATCCAGCAGATCCCCGGGCGTGGTGACGAGCAGATCCGTCTCACGGTCGCGGCTGTGGCGGCCCGGCTCGGTGTCGCGGCACCGACGCTGCGCACCTGGGACCGGCGCTATGGACTGGGCCCCTCCGACCACACGGCCGGGAGTCACCGCCGGTACAACGCCGCGGACATCGAGCGGCTGGAGACCATGCGCCGCCTCACGCTCGAGGGTGTGGCGCCCGCCGACGCCGCACGCTTCGCCACCCGCAAGGAGAGCGCTGCCGAGGTCGACACACGTGTGCCGGTGGAGGACGAGCCCGACGACGGCTCCGAGCTCATCGACCCGCTCTCGCTCGCCGCGGCGGCTGTGGAGGCCGACGAGGCGCGGGTGCGTCGGCTCCTGCGCCGAGCGGTGCATGCGTCCTCGCCGCTGACGATCTGGCGCACGCTGGTGCGCCCGGCGCTGGACATGGTCGAGGTGCGCGAGCACAGCGACCGGCCCGGGCGTGATCCCGAGGAGATGCTGCGCTCGGCGATGTTCGCCGTCGTTCGTGCCCGTGATGACGCCTCCGCCTCCGCCTCCGCCTCCGCTGCCACGGAGGCGGCCGGCGCCGACGGTGGTGCGGCAGGGGCGGCGGCCGGTTCACGGACCGTTCGCCTGGTGATCTACCCGGACGAGGGTCTACACGTGGACGCTCACGTCCTTGCTGGTGAGCTCGCCACCCGCGGGATCCGGGCACGCGTGCTACGGGCCGGGTCCGGCTCTGCCGACCCGGACGCGGTGGTGAGGGCCCTGATGGGCGCCGACGTCTGGATGACGGTGCTCCTGGGGGCACCCGCCGGCGCGGAGTCGATGGCGCGGGGGCTGGTGGCACACGGCAGCCAGGTGTTCGTGATCTCGCCCAGTGCGGAGGTGGCGGCGCTGGACGAGGTGTACCGAGCCCGCACGCTCCCCGGTGCCGTGCACGAGATCGAGGGCCTCCTGGCGGAGGCTGAGGCGGGAGCAGCAGTTAGACTCGGGGCGTGACTGAGCCTCTCGCCGCATCGGCTGCCTCGGATTTTTTCGGCTTCGTCGGACTGACGTACGACGACGTCCTGCTGCTCCCGGGCGAGACGGACGTGATCCCGAGCGAGGCGGACACCGCCTCCCGTCTCACGCGCGAGCTCAACGTGTCGATCCCGCTCATCTCTGCGGCGATGGACACCGTCACCGAGGCGCGGATGGCCATCGCGATGGCCCGGCAGGGCGGCGTCGGCATCCTGCACCGGAACCTCTCGATCGAGGATCAGGCCGGCCAGGTCGACCTCGTCAAGCGCTCCGAATCGGGGATGGTCACCAACCCCCTGACCGTCGGTCCGGACGCCACCCTCGCCGAGCTCGACGCGCTCTGCGGCAAGTACCGCGTCTCCGGGCTGCCCGTGGTCGACGACGGTGGCGTCCTCCTCGGCATCATCACGAACCGTGACCTGCGGTTCATCCCGCTCAAGCAGTTCGCGACGATGCGGGTGCACGAGGCGATGACGCCGATGCCGCTGGTGACCGGCCATGTTGGCATCTCCACCGATGACGCCGCCGCGCTGCTCGGCAAGCACAAGATCGAGAAGCTTCCCCTGGTCGATGACGACGACCGGCTCCAGGGCCTGATCACCGTCAAGGACTTCGTCAAGTCCGAGCAGTACCCGATGGCCACCAAGGACGACGAGGGACGGCTCGTCGTGGGTGCCGCCGTCGGGTTCTTCGGCGACGCGTGGGACCGCGTGACGGCGCTCGTCGACGCCGGCGTGGACCTCCTCGTGGTCGACACCGCCAACGGCCACGCGACCCTCATGCTTGACATGGTGCGACGCCTCAAGTCCGACCCCGCCACACGTGGCGTCCAGATAATGGGCGGCAACATCGCCACCCGGGAGGGCGCGCAGGCGCTCGTGGACGCGGGCGTCGACGCGGTCAAGGTGGGCGTGGGACCGGGATCGATCTGCACCACCCGCGTGGTCGCCGGGGTGGGCGTCCCCCAGGTCACCGCGATCTATCAGGCCGCGCTCGCATGCAAGCCGGCCGGTGTGCCGGTGATCGGCGATGGCGGACTGCAGTATTCCGGTGACATCGCCAAGGCGCTTGTCGCCGGGGCGGACACCGTGATGGTGGGCGGTCTCCTCGCCGGCTGCGACGAGTCGCCCGGCGACCTCGTGTTCGTCAACGGCAAGCAGTTCAAGCGCTACCGCGGCATGGCCTCCCTCGGGGCGATGCAGTCCCGTGGGGACAGTCGCTCGTACTCCAAGGACCGCTACTTCCAGGGCGACGTCTCCGACGACGAGGTCATCACCGAGGGCATCGAGGGCCAGGTGCCCTACCGCGGACCGCTCGCCCAGGTGGCTCACCAGCTCGTCGGCGGGCTGCACCAGTCGATGTTCTACGTCGGCGCTCGCACGATCCCGGAGCTGCAGGCCCGCGGCAAGTTCGTCCGCATCACCGCGGCCGGGTTGAAGGAGTCGCACCCGCACGACGTGCAGATGGTCGCCGAGGCGCCGAACTACACCTGGCGCTGATCGCGTCGAGCGCTGCTCGCGTCGAGCGCTGGTCACACCAGGTAGCTGACCACCCGGTGCTGATCAGGCGGAGGCCAGCTGGCTCTCCTGCACCGTGCACAGCGGCCACTCCAGGCCTGCGCCCGGGCCCTCGAAGCCCTGGCCCCGGCGCCACTCGTTGAAGTGCTCGGCCCACTCGCGGTGGCTCGCGGCCTGCCAGGCGTGCAGCTCCGCGAGCGACTGGACCCGCAGCTCGGGGTGGCGCTCGGCCTGTGCGGCGAGCACGTCCAGGGTCGCGGCCACATCGACGTCGGCCGTGTGCAGGTTTCCGGACTCCTCCACGCCGTAGTGGCTGCAGAGGTCGACGAGCTTGCGCTTGCCCTTGCGGTACTTGTCGACGCCACGGTCGATCACGAGAGGGTCCAGCACCGGGGCCAGCGGGGCGCCGAGCCGCTCACCGATCGTCGGCAGCGAGTGACGCTCGAGCTCCCGCTCGATGATGGTCAGGTCGAACGAGGCGTTGAACGCGACCACCGGGACGCCGAACCGGAAGGCGGCGACCAGTTCCGCGGAGATCTCCGCCAGCGCTTGGGCCGGAGGCGCCCCGAACTCGCGGGCGTGCTCGGTGGTGATGCCGTGGATCGCTGCCGCCCCCTCAGGGATGTCGACACCGGGGTCGATCAGCCACGTTCGCTGTTGCGTGCCCCCCGGGCCACGGCCGACCAGGGCCGCCGAGACGATCCGGTCGTGGAACGGGTTGACCCCGGTGGTCTCGGTGTCGAAGCCGAGAAGTGGCCCGTCGATCCAGTGCGTCATGTCCGTCGCCTTTCGTCTATGTGCAGCACAGTGCCACAGGTCACCGACATCGCCCTCCCGGCGCGCACCCGGACCGTGCGCTTGCGCACCGCCGGCCGCCGGTGCGGGCGCCGGTGCGGCCGCCGTCCGGCCCGGGAGGCGGCCCGGGACGCAGCCCGGAACGAGTAGCCTGCTGCCGTGAGCAACGAGATCGAGATCGGCCGAGGCAAGCGGGGTCGCCGCGCCTACTCCTTCGACGACATCGCCGTCGTGCCCTCCCGGCGCACGCGCGACCCGGAGGACGTCTCGGTCGGCTGGCAGATCGACGCCTACTACGTCGAACTCCCCGTGCTGGCCGCCCCGATGGACTCCGTGATGAGCCCCGCGACCGCAATCCAGCTCGGTGAGCTGGGTGGCATCGGCGTGCTCGACCTCGAGGGCCTGTGGACGAGGTACGAGGACCCGGAGCCGTTCCTGGAGGAGGTCGCCGAGCTGCCCGCGCCGAACGCGACCGCCCGGATGCAGGAGCTCTACGCCTCGCCCGTCATCCCCGAGCTCATCACGGAGCGCCTCAAGGAGATCCGCCGCGCCGGGGTGACCGTCGCCGGTGCCCTCTCACCGCAGCGTACGCAGGAGCATTGGCGCACCGTCGTCGACGCCGGGGTCGACCTGTTCGTCATCCGCGGGACGACGGTCTCGGCCGAGCACGTCTCCACCCACGCCGAGCCGCTCAACCTCAAGCGGTTCATCTACGAGCTCGACGTCCCGGTGATCGTCGGCGGAGCCTCCACCTACACCGCGGCCCTGCACCTGATGCGCACCGGTGCCGCGGGCGTGCTCGTCGGCTTCGGCGGGGGTGCCGCCCACACCACGCGCGTCACCCTCGGTATCCACGCGCCGATGGCGAGCGCGGTGGCCGACGTCGCGGCCGCCCGCCGCGACTACCTCGACGAGTCCGGTGGCCGTTACGTCCACGTCATCGCCGACGGCGGCGTGGGCCGCAGCGGCGACCTCGTCAAGGCCGTCGCCTGTGGGGCCGACGCCGTCATGCTCGGCGCGGCGCTCGCGCGCGCCGAGGAGGCACCCGGCCAGGGCTGGCACTGGGGCTCGGAGGCGCACCACCCGCAGCTGCCTCGCGGCGAGCGCGTGCGGGTCGGCACCGTGGGCACGATGGAGCAGATCCTGCTCGGCCCCGGCACGCAGGCGGACGGCACGCTGAACCTCATCGGTGCCCTGCGCCGCGCCATGGCCACCACCGGCTACTCCGACCTCAAGGAGTTCCAGCGCGTGGAGGTAGTGGTCTCCCCGTACTCCCCGCGGTGACCCGGGGGCCCGACGGCGCAGCGTTGCCCGAGCCGCGGCCGTCACCATCGCCGTCATGTCCCACGACGACGTCCCCCGGGTCGTCGAGCTCTGGGACGTCTGCGGACCGACCCGGCCGTGGAACGACCCCGGGACCGACCCGGCCGTGGAACGACCCGCGGACCGACCCGGCCGTGGAACGACCCCGGGACCGACGCCCTCCTCGCGTCCAGACGTTCTGGGATACTGGCCGGATCCACCCGGCGACGAGGGAGCAGTGATGACGCAGGACGCGAACGGGTACCGCATCGAGCACGACACGATGGGAGAGGTGCGCGTGCCGAAGAACGCCATGTACCGCGCCCAGACCCAGCGGGCCGTCGAGAACTTCACGATCTCGGGGATACCGATCTCGCGGCACCACATCGCCGCGCTCGCCCAGGTCAAGCGGGCCGCCGCGCAGGCGAACGCCGAGCTGGGGGTGCTCGACGAGGAGCGGGCGCGAGCGATCCAGGACGCCGCGGACAAGGTCATCGCGGGGGAGTACGACGGCGACTTCCCGATCGACGTGTTCCAGACCGGGTCCGGGACGTCGTCGAACATGAATACGAACGAGGTCATCGCGACGCTGGCGAGCACGCCGGATCTCGAGGTGCACCCGAACGACCACGTCAATGCCTCGCAGTCCTCCAACGACGTGTTCCCGGCCTCCATCCACATCGCCGCGACACAGGCCGTGATCTCCGAGCTGCTCCCCGGACTGGCTGTGCTCGCTGCCTCCCTCGAGGCGAAGGCTGCCGAGTTCGCCGATGTCGTCAAGTCCGGGCGCACCCACCTGATGGATGCCACGCCGGTGACGCTCGGGCAGGAGTTCGGCGGCTACGCGCAGCAGATCCGCAACGGCATCGACCGGGTGAACTCGGCCCTGCCGCGGCTCGCCGAGCTGCCGCTGGGCGGGACCGCCGTGGGCACCGGGATCAACACCCCTGCCGGCTTCCCGCAGCGGGTGATCGCTCTCATCGCCGAGCACACCCGTCTGCCGCTGACCGAGGCACCGAACCACTTCGAGGCGCAGAGCGCCCAGGACTCCCTGGTCGAGACGTCCGGTCAGCTGCGCACCGTCGCGGTCTCCCTCGTCAAGATCTGCAACGACCTGCGGTGGATGGGCTCGGGCCCCCGTACGGGCCTGGGGGAGATCTCGCTCCCCGACCTTCAGCCGGGCTCCTCGATCATGCCCGGCAAGGTGAACCCGGTCATCCCCGAGGCGACGTTGATGGTGTGCGCACAGGTGATCGGCAACGACGCCGCGGTGACGTTCGCCGGGGCGTCGGGCGCGTTCGAGCTGAACGTCATGCTTCCGGTGCTGGCCCGCAACATCCTCGAGTCGATCAACCTCCTCGCGAACGCCTCCCGCGCGCTGGCCACGAAGTGCGTCGACGGGATCACGGCCAACGTGGAGCGGGCCCGGCAGCTGGCCGAGTCCTCGCCGTCGATCGTCACACCGCTGAACCGGATCATCGGCTACGAGGCGGCCGCGAAGATCGCCAAGCACTCCGTCAAGCAGGGCCTGACGATCCGCGCCGCCGTTGAGGACCTCGGCTACGTCGAGCGGGGCGAGGTCACCGCGGAGCAGCTGGACGCGGCCCTCGACGTCACGTCGATGACGCACCCCTGACCACCCCAAGCACCCCAAAGCAATCGAGTGCTGCCGATTCCGCTCATATCGTGAGATAGAGCATGAATCGCCAGCACTCGTCCGCTGGGGTTGCTGTGGCGGTGGCCGCTCCTGCTCAGAACAGGTCGGCGAAGCCCAGCGCCAGCAGGTTCTCGCGTGAGGTGATCAGGCAGTCGAACGGGTCACGGCCGTACGGGTCGTCCTGCTCGACGAAGAGGTACTTCACGCCGGCGGAGACCGCCTGGTCGATGATGCCCTTGAAGTCGAGGTTGCCCTCGCCGACCTCGGCGAACTGCACGACGCCGGTGAAGGCGTTCATGAACGCGGCGAAGTCGCCCTTGGCGAGCGAGTCGAACGCCTCCGGCGGGAGCTGGCCGATGCGGTAGTCCTTGAGGTGCACCAGGTCGGTGCGATCGGCGTACTTCTTCAGCGCCGTGACGGGGTCGTTGCCACCGCGCTGCACCCAGTGGACGTCCAGCTCGAGGCGCATGTTCGGGGCGTTCTCGTTGATGATGTCCAGCAGGGGGATGCCGTCGAACCTCGCGAACTCGATGTGGTGGTTGTGGTAGTACAGGTTGACGCCGTGCTCGGCGAGCCGGCCGGCGACCTCGTTGCTCGTGCGGCAGAACTCCAGTGCCGTCTCCAGGGAGGCCATCGCGCTGAACGGGAGCATGCCGATCCGCAGGTTCTCCGAGCCCAGGGTCGTGCAGTCCGCCACGATCTTGTCGAAGTCGGTGGTCAGGGCCTCCCCGCCGCGGCCCGGCATCGGCTCGAGGCCGGCCGACAGCGAGGCGATGTCCATCCCCAGCTCGTCCCGGGCACGGGCCATCTCGGCGACGTTCTCGGGGCTCATCGAGATCTGGGAGATCTCGACGGCGTTGTAGCCGATCTCGCTGACCTTGCGCAGGGTCTCGAACGGCCCCACTTCTTCGAAGCTCGTCTTGAGCATCATCACCTGGACGCCGATCTTGGCCATACCCACCGTCTCCCTTGAACTGCAGTCTCCTGCTCAGCCTCATCTGGCCGAGACAGACCGGACGCCGTTCCGCCGACCTGTTCCTCGACCCTAGAAGGCTAGGCGCGGCGGAGCCGCGATTTTGGGTCAAGTTTCGTCTCGTGGGGCGTTGGTGGTGTTCATGCGGCGAGCCCGGTTGCGTTGGTGAGGTTGTCGATCGCGTTCTGGTAGGCGGTGGCGGCGGTACGCAGCGGGCCGGGT
>JAENWO010000439.1 GCA_016649925.1 Actinomycetales bacterium | reverse complement strand
GTTGCGGACAACTCCGTGGCCGTCGAGGCCACCGAGGTTCCCGTTATCGAGGCGCCCGCCGCCGAGGCCGTTGAGGCCGCCACCGAGGAGGTCGCCGCCGAGGCCGTTGAGGCCGCCACCGAGGCCGTTGAGGCCGGAGCCGAGGCCGCCGCCGAGGAGTCCGGCACCGAGTCCGAGAAGGCCTAGAAGAACCACGGATCTGGAGAGGATCACCACACATGGCGAACTACACCGCCGCTGACATCAAGGCGCTCCGGGAGAAGACCGGCGCTGGCATGATGAACGTCAAGAGGGCGCTCGACGAGGCAGACGGCGACGCCGACCGGGCGCTCGAGATCATCCGCGTCAAGGGACTCAAGGGCGTGAGCAAGCGCGAGGGCCGTTCGGCCTCCGACGGTCTCGTGGCCGCTGAGGTCACCGAGACGCCGGACGGCGAGGGCCAGGTGGGCGTGCTCGTCGAGATCAACTCGGAGACGGACTTCGTGGCGAAGAACCAGACGTTCGTCTCGCTCGCGGACCGGGTCCTGGCTGCTGCGGTGGCCTCCGGTGCGCGGGATGCCGACGCTCTACTCGCGGCCCAGAGCGACGGCGTCCCCGTCGGCTCCGTCGTCGACGAGACCGCGGCCATCCTCGGCGAGAAGATCGTCGTGCGCCGAGTGGCGCGCATCGCCGGCGAGCGGGTCAGCGTCTACCTGCACCGTACGAGCAAGGACCTTCCGCCCCAGGTGGGAGTCCTGGTGGCCAGCGACGCGGCCGCTGCAGCGGTTGCGAAGGACGTCGCGATGCACGTCGCGGCGTACTCCCCGACGTACCTCACGCGCGACGAGGTCCCCGCCGAGACGGTTGCCGACGAGCGCCGCATCGCGGAGGAGACCGCCCGCAACGAGGGCAAGCCGGAGCAGGCGCTGCCGAAGATCATCGAAGGACGCCTCAACGGCTTCTTCAAGGAGAACGTGCTGCTCGACCAGGCGTTCGCGAAGGACCCGAAGAAGACCGTCGGCCAGGTCGTCACCGAGGCCGGTGGCACCCTGACGGGCTTCGCGCGGTTCCGCGTCGGCGCCTGAGCATCTCGTTCACCGGTGGCCCCGGCCCTGACCAGGGCCGGGGCCACCGGCCTAGACAGACCCCGACCGCCCGAGGACGAAGGAGCACCTCCATGAGCACCCCCACTGCGGCCAGCGCCCCCCGACGCGTCCTGCTCAAGCTCTCCGGTGAGGTCTTCGGCGGCGGTCAGATCGGGTTGGACCCCGACGTCGTCTCCTCCGTCGCCAAGGAGATCGCCTCCGCGATGGCCGACGGCGTCCAGGTGGCCATCGTCGTCGGCGGCGGCAACTTCTTCCGCGGCGCCGAGCTCTCCCAGCGTGGCCTGGACCGCGCCCGCGCCGACTACATGGGCATGCTCGGCACCGTGATGAACTGCCTGGCCCTGCAGGACTTCCTGGAGAAGGCCGGCGCGAGCACGCGCGTGCAGACCGCGATCACGATGGGACAGGTGGCCGAGCCCTACATCCCGCTCCGCGCCATCCGTCACATGGAGAAGGGCCGCGCCGTCGTCTTCGGCGCCGGCGCCGGCATGCCGTACTTCTCCACCGACACCGTCGCGATCCAGCGGGCACTGGAGACGCACTGCGACGAGGTGCTCGTCGGCAAGAACGGCGTAGACGGCGTCTACACGGCGGACCCGCGACTCGACCCCGCCGCGACGAAGATCGACCACCTCACGTTCGACGAGGCGATCCAGCGCGACCTGCGCGTCGTGGACAGCACCGCCTTCAGCATGTGCCGCGACAACCATCTCCCGATGCGCATCTTCGGTATGACGGAGCCCGGCAACGTCACCCGGGCGCTCCGGGGTGAGAAGATCGGCACGTTAGTGACGTCCGAAGCACACGTGCCGAACGAGACCAAGGAGCAATGGTGATCGACGAGACCCTCTTCGAGGCCGAGGACAAGATGGACAAGGCGGTCGAGGTGGCCCGTGATGACCTCGGAGGCATCCGCACGGGACGTGCGAACGCCGGCATGTTCACCAAGATCACCGTGGACTACTACGGCGCCCCGACGCCGTTGCAGCAGCTTGCCTCGCTGACGATCCCCGAGGCCCGCACCGTGCTCGTCTCCCCGTACGACAAGAGCTCGATGACGGCGGTCGAGAAGGCCCTGCGCGAGTCCGACCTGGGCGTGAACCCGAGCAACGACGGCAACGTCATCCGGATCGTCCTGCCGACCCTGACCGAGGAGCGGCGCAAGGAGTACGTCAAGCTCGCCAAGACGAAGGGTGAGGACGCGCGGGTCTCCGTGCGCAACATCCGCCGTCGCGCCAAGGAGGAGCTGGACCGGATCAGCAAGGACGGCGAGGCCGGCGAGGACGAGGTAGCCCGCGCGCAGACCGAGCTCGACGCGTTGACCAAGAAGCACACCGAAGCGATCGACAGCATGCTCGCCGGCAAGGAGAAGGAGCTGCTCGAGGTCTGAGCGCCTCCAGCGCCCACCATGGCTGACCCCACCCCCCGAGCTCTCACCGCGCCAGACGGCGTGCCGCTGTCGCGACGCGCCATCCGGGAGGCGGAGCGGGCGAAGACGGGCGAGATCCCCGTGACACCTTTTGGGCACGATGCCCCGGGAACCGATGCCCCGGGAACCGATGCCCCGGGAACCGATGCCCCGGGAACCGATGCCCCGGGAACCGATGCCCCGGAGGCACCCGACGTGGCAGCGGAGCCCGTCGAGGACCCGGCGCCCAGGGACCTGCTCGTGGCGCCCGGCCCGACGGAGCCGTC
>JAENWO010000235.1 GCA_016649925.1 Actinomycetales bacterium | reverse complement strand
CGCGACGACGTCGAAGCTGACGTTCACGTCGTGCTCACCGAGGTCCGCCTTGGTGGCCGGGGTGAAGATGGGTTCGGGCAACCGCGAGCCGTCAACGAGCCCGGCCGGCAGCCGCACACCGCACACCTTGCCGGAGTCGGCGTACTCCACCAGCCCGGAGCCCGTGAGGTAGCCGCGGGCCACGCACTCGACCGGGTACATCTCGAGCCGGCGGCAGATCATCGCCCGGCCGCGCACCGCCTCCGGCACGTCGAGCGAGACCACGTGGTTCGCCACGAGCGGGCTCAGCTGCTCGAACCACCACAGGCTCAGGGCCGTCAGGACAGCGCCCTTGTCCGGGATCGTAGTGGGCAGGATGTGGTCGTACGCACTGATCCGGTCGCTCGCGACAACGAGGACGACGTCGTCGCTGGCGTGCGCTCCGCCGTCGGGCACGTAGAGGTCACGGACCTTGCCGGAGTAGGAGTGGCGCCACCCCGAGAGCTCGGCCGCATCGACGTCGTTCACGCGGACAGTCTGGCACCACGCGGGCGGGACGATCGCCCCCTGACCGGCCCTCGGCGCCTCATCGCGTGGGGGTTGCGGTGCTCCGACCCTCGGAGGAACGAGACGTGGGAGCGCGTGAAAGCGGTCAACGCGACCGATCCCATGCGGCCGGGGTGCGGAGCGCTTCGCCCGAAGGGAAGACACGGCGGTCACCGCCAGGTGCCGCTGACGGCGCCGGGCGGTGCGCTCATCCGCCGGTGATCTCGAACATGCCGTGCGCCCCGCGCTCGGCGTCGACCATCGCGTGGTTGACGAACGGGTAGTGTCCCGCCTCGGGGAACGCCAGCTCGACGAAGCCGCCCTGCGCGACGCCCAGGTCCAGCACCTGGCTGCCGCCGCCGAGCCCGTTGTCCGGGGTGAGCAGGTAGGCACCCTCGGCGAAGACGGTGTCGAACTGCCCGCCGACGACATGGAACGACGTGCCGCGGTTCGGCCCGGCGGCAAGCACCCAGATGCGCACGCGCTGCCCGACCTCGGCCATGAGCGGGTCGTGGTCGTAGGCGTTGGCGTATCCGTTGAAGGCGACGACGTCGGGCCGCTCCGCCGCGATCTTCGTCACGTCCACCTCACCGCCCTCCTCCCCCAGATAGAGCTCGGACTGCACGAGCACGTACTCGTGGTCCACCGGCGGAAGATCGGGTGGGTCGATGACGACGGCGCCGAACATGCCGTTGGCGATATGCGCCGACATCGGCATCGTGGAGCAGTGGTACATCCAGATGCCGGACCTGGTGGCCGTGAACCTGTAGGTCAGCGACTCCCCCGGCTGGATCGTGCGCATCGGCCCGTCGGGTGCCAGGGAGCCGGCGTGGAAGTCGATCGAGTGACCGATCGTCCCGTCATTGACGAGCGTGATGACGAACGTGTCCCCGATGCGCCCGTGCAGGGTGGGTCCGGGCGCGGTCCCGTTGAACGTCCACAGCCGCTGCGTCACCCCGGGTGCGACCTCGCGCAGCGCCTCGCTCACCGTGAAGGTGTACTCGTGCACCGTGCCCTCGCCGACCGCAGGGAGGACGGCGTCGGGCGCCTGGAAGTCCGCTCCCGGATCACGCACGAAGTCTAGGTCGGCGGCCGCGCCGGCGCCGTCCGTGGCGCCGTCGTGGTGGGCGCCGTCGTCCGTGGCGCCGTCGTCCGTGGCACCGTCGTCCGTGGCACCGTCACCCGCCTGGGCGACGCCGTCCGCCCCGATCGCGTTGACGGTCAGGACCATGCCCATCTGGCGGTGCCCGACGACGGTGCACCAGCCGTCCATCGACCGGCCGACGACGCCGACGTCGATGGTCGCCGACTCACCGGGCGCGAGCCGCCCGGTGGTCATGCCGTTGTCCAGGGCGAGGTCGTGCACCAGGGCAGGGTCGGTGTTCGTCACCTCGAGGACCAGGGCGTTCCCGGCCGGGACGTCGATGCCTTCCGGGAAGAACCGCATGTCCCGGGCCTCCACCTGCACCACGGTGGTCTGACCGGTGGCGGTGACGCCGTCGTCCGCCGACGCTCCGCCCACGCCGACGGCGGCCGGGTCGATGGCCACGGCGGTCGCCACGGCCAGGGCGACGACGGCGAGCCCGGCCATCGCCTGGCCGCGGTTGCGATGCGGCACCGCCGGGAGTGGGGCGGGCCGGTCCTCCACCGGGGTCGCGCGGACGCGGCGCGCGGTCCGGATCGTGGAGAACAGCAGCGGCAGGAACGACGCGAGCCCGATCAGGACGGCGAAGGACGAGACGACCAGCACGAGGGAGGGTACCGGGAGCACGCAGAGCACGAGCCCGGCGTTGACGAGGGCGACGCGCAGCGCCCCGCCCCGTTCCAGGGCGGCCACCGTCGCCCGCACGACGGCGGGGCCACCGCCGAGCACGACCGGCACCAGGTAGGTCATCGCCCCGAGCAGCACCTGGGCGGCGAAGCCGGCGGCCAGGGGGACCGTCACCAGCGGGACCCGTTCACTGACCAGCTCCCAGGTGCCGCTCGCCGCCACGATGACGGCGAGCGCGACCAGGGCGGCGAGAAGCCAGCACATGCCCGCCAGCACGGAGAACGTCGGGAAGGCGGACGGCGCACGGTTGCGGGCGACGCGCATCATCGGCCGACCGACGAGGACCACACCGGCCAGGTAGCCGAGCAGGCCGACGACGGCGACGGCGCGGATTCCGAGCAGCGCTCCGGCGACGACGAGCAGGACGGAACCGAGGAGGATCCACAGCGCCCGCCTCGAGGCGGGTTCACCGGCGTCGTCGATCCTGGTGCGCAGCATCGTCGGCCACAGGGTGACGAGGGTGCCGAGCACGGTGAGCCCGACGAAGCCCAGGAGGTTGGCGGCGGTGTGCGCGAGGACGAGGCGGGCCTGCCACGCGTCGCTCGTCCCGTTGGCCATCACAGCGCCGAGCGCCGCGCCCACCGGGAGCAGCCAGGCACCGGCCACGTAGTAGCGGATCGTGGACGCGAAGCGGGATGCCAGCGCCCGCCGGGCCTGCAGCGCGAGGGCCGTCCCGTGGGCCGCGACCGCAGCGCCCACCACGACGGCGCCGGCCAGGACGAGTGGCCAGGTGGGGGTCATCATCCCGGCCACGGTGGCCACGACACCCACGTTGAGCGCGACGGCGCGCGCGGTCTGCCAGCGCCGGGAGGCCGCGCTCGCCCGGCGGCGCAGCAGGGCGTCGGTGAAATGGGCGCTCCAGACGAGGATCGCGTTCGTCACCGCGCCGAGCAGCAGCAGGTGCACGAGCAGCCAACGCTGCTCCGGCAGCCACCGGTGCGCGACGGTGACGACGAGCAGGACGAACAGCCAGCCGATGACGGGGGCGTTGGCCCGCAGGTGGTGGCGCCTGCGGTCCGGCATCGCCGGTGCGCCCCCGGTCGAGGGGGCGACGTCGATCTTCATCAGGACACTGCCTCGAGGGCGGGGCGGGCGACGGCGCTCGGGGCGGCCGACCGGCTCCGCGCGATGAGGACAACGGTGATGACTGCGAAGGCCAGCAGCGCCACGATGTTCCCGACGCCGCCCACCTGTCTCGCCAGCTCGGACCCGCGCGCGTCGCCCAGGCCCAGGCGGACCAGCAGGGAGACGTGCAGCAGCACCGCGGGGGCGATCATCACGGGGTGGTAGGGCAGCCGCACCCGCAGCACGGCCGGCAGGATGACCGGGGCGTGGGCCATGATCATCGAGATCGTGAAGCCGAGGAAGACGGCGTGGATCACGGCGTCGTACGCGGCGCCCTCACCGGGGGACGCCACCAGCAACCAGATCCCCCCGGCCACCGCGAGCCAGGCGTACCCGGCCAGCAGGCAGGCGGCGATGAAACGTGGCAGGCCCGTGCCCGAGACCGTGCGGCGGGCGACGTCGTGCACCCACAGCCAGGCGACCATCGCCAGCAGCGCGGCACCGAGCAGCCCGAACCCGAGCGGGGGCCACAGCAGCGAGGCGACGACCGCGACCAGGACCACCACGCTCAACCCGGTCATCCAGCGGCCGGCACCGCTGCCGATCAGCGCCACCCGGGCCAGCTCGAGCCGCTCGCCGGCGATGGTGAGCACCACGAACGCGGTCAGCCACGGGAGCACCTGGGGCATCCCCACACCGCCGAGCCACAGCAGCGCGCCACCGGCCGCGAGCACCGCGCCGAGGACCTGGATGAGGACGGCGTCCTCCCGCTGGCGGCGCCAGAGCGGGATGTAGACGCCGATCAGGGCCAGCGTCCCGGCGAGGAGGAGCGACCCTCCGATGCGCCCGGGCGCCGGGGACAGCACGAGGATCGCCCCCAGGCCCAGGCAAGCGGGGGCCAGGAACCCCGCCGGGCGGCGCAGCGCGACGGCCCGCTCCAGGGCGATGACGGTGCCGACGAACCCGAGCACCAGCAGCATGCCGTGGCTGTCGGCGAGCCGGCTGGTGGAGACCGGGGCGGGCAGCCCGAGCAGGAGCAGGGCGCCATCGAGCCCGGCGAGCATGGCGAGGGCGGCAGGCAGAAGGAGGGCCAGTCGACGGGTCATCCCTGGGCCTCGGCCGCGGCACCCAGGCGCAGCAGGCAGGCACCCCGTTCCGCGAACGGCTCGAGCGTGGCCCCGCCGGGATCGACGCCGAGCTCCTCCATCGCGCCCTGGGTCATGCCCAGGTGCACGCCGCAGACCACCCCCGGGTACCGGTGTGCCGCCTCCAGCAGCGGGCAGCGACGTAAGTGCACGACGCCGTTCCCCTCGTCGACGTCGGGGGCGAAACCGAGGTCCGCGAACAGCTCGACCACCTCCTCCCGTGCCGCCCGGTCGCTGACGGCCCGGGGGAGGTCCGCCTGCCGCACCAGGTCCCGTCCCCAGCCGCGCCCGGCCTCGACGGCGTCGGCGGTCGGATCAGCGGCGCTCCGGGCGATCTGCGCGGCCAGCGCGG
>JAENWO010000524.1 GCA_016649925.1 Actinomycetales bacterium | reverse complement strand
TCGAAGGATGTCGACCCCGCTCGAGCTCCACCGCCGGACCATGACCGTCACCCGGAGATCGTCGACCGGGTGCTCGGGGCCTTCGCGGCCGAGGGGGCCACCGAGCGGACGTGGCACCTCGCCGAGTTCTCGCCGCCTTCGCGCCCGCCCCGCCGAGCGAGTCGGCCGACCCGCAGAGGCGCATCCTCACCCTGCTCGGGCGCTCACCCGACTGGCACGCCTGACGCCGACTCCGTCACCGCGACCTTCCCGACCCCCGTCACCGCGACGAAAGGGAGGAAGTGGCAGCAAGTTCCGCCCTCTCAGCCGGGATCAGTTTGCCGCGGTGAAGCGCTCGCCCCGGTGCTGGGGGTTCTCCAGCTCGTCGACGATCGCGACCGCGAAGTCCTGGATCGAGATGAAGACGCCGGCTGGGGAGTCGAGAGCGGGCTTGTGGGAGCAGGTCCGGTCGCCACGTGTCCATCACTCCTATTGCCGCTGCCTCCGGTTGAAGTGCTTGGCCGCGGTGATCTCGGTCCCGTCGGGTCGGTGGAACCGCCACCGTCCGGTCCAGGTCATCGTGATGTGGTGGGTGTCGACGTGCTCGTGGTGGAAGAAGCACAGGAGGGCGCCGTTGTCTGTGGAGGTCAAGCCGCCGTCGGCCCAGTGCCGTTCGGCGTGATGGGCCTCGCACAAGGCGGGCGGTGCCGTGCACGACGGGTAGGTGCAGTGCCGGTCCCGAGCGACCAGGGCGCGGCGCTGGGCACCCGTGAAGCAGCGGTACTTGCGTCCGACGTTGAGGATTTCGCTGTCCGGTCCGAAGATGATCCGGTAGATCTCTCCGGAGCAGGCGATCCGGCGCATCAGGGAGGGTGGCACCGGGCCGGAGCCGTCGATGAAGGTGGCCGGCGGTTGATTCAGCGCAGCCTCCCAGTCGATCACTGCGACGGCGGGAAGGATGCTCGGGTCCGGGACAGGGAGGGAGCCGTCCAGTGCGGGCTGCTCACCGTGGTTGCCTGGCGCGTCCCCGCCACAGGTGCGGGCCAGGTGCATGAACTCGGCCGGACCGATGAGGACCCCCAGGTGCGGGCGCACAGTCTGGCCCTGGCCCACCAGTCCCTGGTTCAGGGCGATGCGCGCCAGGTCCCCGGCGGCTTGAGCGCGGCGCTGCCCACCGCTGCGGGCGTCGTCCGCGGCCGGCACGCCCACGGCAGCCTCGATCGCGGCCCTGAACAGCTGACCGGTCTCCTCGCACAAGAAGCCGGAGACGTTGAAGCCGCCGAGCGTGCGGTCCACGTCCAGGTACTCGCGCTCCTTGGCCTCCGTGAAGCCGCGCTCGTCGGCCTCCGGATCGGCGACCGCAGCGAAGTGCTTGACCACCCGGCGGAGCTCTTCGGGGCTGTGCTCGACCGCGTGCTGGACGAGCAGGTCCTCAACGGTCAGCTGCGCCAGCTCCGTGTCCACATCGACGTCGGCGGGCGAGCCTGCTGCGGCATCGAGCTCGTCGTCGGGGTCGGGCACCTGATCCTGGGCCGCGGCGAGCGAACCCAGCGCGGCTCGGCGCGCCTCGGAGGTGGTGCCGACAGTGGCGAGGATCTCGGCCTGTTCGATGCCGATGCGCCCGGAGCGCAGGGCACGTGCCGTGGCGGGAAGGTGGTCGCGCAGAGTCCGGGCCAGGCGGACCTCGCGCTGTGCACGGGAGAAGGACATGTGGTGTGAGCGTGCGACGTGCTGCGTGTAGGTGCGGACCCGGTGGTCGGTCGCCCATCGGCCATCGGCCTCCTCGGCGGTGAGCCAACCGAGCCGCTTGGCCTGCAGCACCTGGACGACCTGATCGGTGCGGACGCTGGCCCGACCCAGTTCCGGGCCGGAGTGGAGGAACATGTCGTCGACGGGGTCCACAGCTGCGATGGAACCGGCCAAGGCCTCCATGGCCGCGATCTGGACATCGAGAGGGGCACGCAGAAGGTCGGTGAACGGCTGGGCGAGGCGCGGGTCGAGAGCGGGCGCCAGTGCGCCGGGAGCGGCGCCGCCTTCGCGCATGTCCGTCGTGTCCATCGGTGCCACCTCCTTCGC
>JAENWO010000438.1 GCA_016649925.1 Actinomycetales bacterium | reverse complement strand
GACCGGTGGTGACCATCGTCTCCACCGCCACCCGGGCGTCGCGGTCCGAGGACAGGATCGCGTCCAGGATCGAGTCCGAGATCAGGTCGCAGATCTTGTCCGGATGACCCTCGGTCACGGACTCCGAGGTGAAGAGACGGCTCATGCTCATCGCAGGATCGTACTGTCCGGCGCGGGGTGGCCGTTCGGGTGCCCATCCCCGCCGGACACCAAGGCCCGCCCGTTGCGCACCGTGGTGATCGCATCCCACAGACCCGCGGCGACGTCGTCCTTCGAGCCCTCTGCGGTCGCCACCTCCGCACCGGTCGCGTCGAGGATGACGACGGCGTTCGGCACGTCCCCGAAACCACGGCCGTTACCCACGCGGTTCACCGCGAGCAGGTCGGCGCCCTTGCGCCTCGCCTTGTCGCGGCCGTGCTCGAGCACGCCGCCGGAGTCGTCGCCGGTCTCCGCGGCAAAGCCGACGACCACCTGGCCGTCCGTGGCCGAGGTGGCGAGCTGACGCAGGATGTCGGGGCTCTGCACGAGCTCGATCATGGTCTTGTCCGCGCGCTTCTTGATCTTGGTGCCCTCGGCCCGCGCTGGGCGGAAGTCCGCCACGGCGGCCGCCATGATCAGCACGTCGGCGGTGCGCGCGCGGTCCGTCATCACGTGGTGCAGGTCCGCGGTGGTCTCGACGGCGGTGACCGTGATGCCGGACGTGGGCAGCAGGGCGGGTTCGACGTTGGCCGCCACGAGCTCGACGTCCGCACCGCGCTCGGCGGCGACCCGCGCGAGGGCGATCCCCTGCCGGCCGGAGGAGCGGTTGCCGAGGAAGCGGACCGGGTCGAGCGGCTCCCGGGTGCCGCCGGCGCTGATCACGACACGCACCCCGGCGAGCGAACCGGTGCGCGGGCCACGAGGGGCTACGAGCGCGAGTGCGGCCGCAGCGATGGCCTCCGGATCGAGCAGCCGCCCGGGACCGGAGTCGGTGCCGGTGAGGCGGCCGTCGTCGGGCTCGAGGACGGTCACGCCCCGCTCGCGCAGGGTCGCGACGTTCGCGACGGTCGCGGGGTGGTGCCACATCTCGGTGTGCATCGCCGGCGCCATCACAACCGGGCAGCTCGCGGTGAGAAGGGTCGCGGTGAGGAGGTCGTCAGCCTGGCCGGTCGCCGCGCGCGCGAGCAGGTCCGCGGTGGCCGGGGCGACGATGACGAGCTCGGCCTCACGCCCGAACCGGACGTGGTCGACGGACTCCGTACCCTCGAACACGCTCGTGGTCACGGCGTGCCCGGAGAGCGCCTCCCAGGTGGGGGCGCCGACGAACCGCAGGGCCGCATCGGTGGGGATGACGCGCACGTCGTGCCCGGCCTCGCGGAGCAGACGCAGCAGGAGGACCGCCTTGTATGCGGCGATCCCCCCACTGACTCCGAGCACGACGTGCACGGGCGGGCTCAGTCCTCGGTCGGTTCGACCGTGAGCAGGCCCTCGTTGATCTCGCGCATCGCGATGGAGAGGGGCTTCTCCTGCGGCTTCGTCTCGACGAGCGGGCCGACGTACTCGAGCAGGCCCTCGTTGAGCTGGGCGTAATAGGCGTTGATCTGGCGAGCGCGCTTCGCGGCGTAGATCACCAGGGCGTACTTGGAGTCGGCAGCCTCGAGCAGCTCATCGATCGGCGGATCGGTGATGCCTTCGGGCGCGGCGACGGTTCCTGACATAGCGGGACGACCTCGCATGGGTGTGTGGGGTGAACGAACACCCAAGTCTACCGGGTCAGAGGCTGGCTCCGCTCGCAGCCCATCAGGGCGACGAGCTCATCGGTGGCGCGGTGCACGTCGTCGTTGACGATCGTGTGGTCGAACTCGGCCGCCGCGGCCAGCTCGACGCGTGCGGACGTCAGGCGGCGCTCACGCTCCTCGGCGTCCTCGGTACCACGCCCGACGAGCCGCCGGAGGAGCTCCTCCCAGCTGGGCGGGGCGAGGAACACGAAGCGCGCCTCGGGCATCGTCTCGCGCACCTGGCGGGCTCCCTGCAGGTCGATCTCGAGCAGCGCGGGCTGCCCGGCGGCGAGCTTCTCCTGCACCGGCCGACTGGGCGTGCCATAGGAGTTCCGGCCGTGCACGACGGCGTGCTCGAGGAACTCCCCGTTCGCCACCATCTGCTCGAACCGCTGGGGGCTGAGGAAGTGGTAATGGACGCCGTCGACCTCGCCCGGGCGCGGCGATCTCGTGGTGGCGGAGACGGACAGCCACACCTCGGGATAGCGGACCCGTAGGTCCGCGGAGACGGTGCCCTTGCCGTCGGCGGTCGGCCCGGCGAGGACGGTCAGTCTGGCCGGGTGCTCAGCCAAACCGCTCGACCAGCTTGGCGATCTGATGCGGTCCCAGGCCGCGTACGCGGCGGGACTCGGAGATGCCGACCTCGGTCATCACCCCGCGCGCGGTGACCTTCCCGACGCCGGGCAGAGACTCAAGAAGGGCGAGCACCTTGAGCCTGCCGATCGCGTCGTCCCGCCGACCGCCGGCGATCACGTCGGAGATCTTGCCACCGGAGTATTTCAGCCGATTCTTGACCTCTGCCCGGATGGCGCGCGCAGCTGCGGCCTTCTCCAGGGCAGCGGCACGTTGTTCCGGCGTCAACGGGGGAAGAGCCACGACGGTCACCTTCGCTCGGGGAACGGGATGGTAACGCAACGTAGCGACACCAGCCCGGCAATGCAACGCGAGCCCCGCCGGCGCGGGGCTCAGACCAGCGCGGCGCGGAGCTCAGACCAGCGCGGCGCGGAGCGTGCCGACGCAGCG
>JAENWO010000455.1 GCA_016649925.1 Actinomycetales bacterium | reverse complement strand
GCTCGCGTCGACCTGCCGGACACCGAGCGCCAGCAGATGCACTTCGGCCGGCGGGCGTTCTTCGGCTACGCGATCAAGAACTCATTGGCGTACTGGTTCGCGAACGTCCCGCGCGCGGCAGAGCAGGCGCGGGGCGAGTTCGACACGATGGGCCCGGGGGAGTGGATGGCGCACATCCGCGCGTTGCACGCAGATAACCATCCCGTCATCTCCTCGATCTTCGCGGTCCCTCCGGACGCGGTCGGGGCGTGGCCGATCTACGACGTGCCGTCGCTACCCGCGTGGACCACGTCACGCGTTGCTCTCATCGGGGACGCGGCGCACGCAGCGAGCCCGTCCGCGGGTCAGGGCGCGAGCCCCGCGATCGAGGACGCCGCTGTGCTGGCCCATGCACTGGTCACCGAGGCCACTGTCGAGGCTGCGCTCGAGTGCTTCGTCGCCGCACGGAAGAGGCGCGCGGAGAAGGTGGTCGCGCTGGGACGGCAGATCGGGAACCACAAGGTCGCGTCCCCCGCGGGGAGCATGGTGCGTGACCTCACCCTGCCGATGTTCCTGAGGATGGGCGCGCGCGCCACCCGTGAGCAGTACAGCTACCGGGTGCCCCCGATGGCGGCGGCCGCATCCTGATCGACGCACCGCGCCTCACCGTCGCGCGGCGCGCAGAGTGAGCTGGCGACGATGGTGGACGTAGTGCTGGGTGGCGTAGTGGTAGACCTGCTCGAGGGTCATGTAGTCGAGGAAGTAGGGGTCCCAGCCCGTCGGGAAGTGCATGCCCCGACGAAGTCCGCCGGCGCTCTCGCGGAGCAGGCGAGTCTGCAGCCCGTCGACGACGTGGTCGAGCCACCGTTCCATCCCGGTGCGCCCGAGGAACCGGGCCCCACCGAGTGACCCGACGTAGTTGATGACGTGGAACGGCCTCGTCCCGGCGTTCAGTGCGGTCGCGAATCCCCTGGACACGCCTCGAGGAGCGCGCGAGAGGACCCGCACCAGCCAGAGCAGCCTGCTGATGACGAGGTAGCCGAAGAGCATGTGGAAGAGCAGTTGCTCGTTCGTCCATCGGGTGCCGTCCGTGGGTCCGCGGAGTTCGGC
This sequence comes from Actinomycetales bacterium, assembly GCA_016649925.1. GTDB lineage: Bacteria > Actinomycetota > Actinomycetes > Actinomycetales > Beutenbergiaceae > JAENWO01. The sequence goes on along the minus strand of JAENWO010000455.1, from coordinate 1,553 downwards.
GATGGTCGAGGCGTCGACCAGGTCATGGAAGTCGCGGCGTGCGCGGTCCATCTCGTCGATGATGACCCGCCGCTCCATGGGTGCCCCTCACGCGTCGGCCCGTATGCTCCACGCTACGCTCTGCTACGTCCCCACCGGCCGTTGACCGGCTGGATACACTCGCGGAACCCGGAGTGTCTCCGAGCGCACGGAGGGACTGCGATGAGAAGGATCGTCGTGATGATGTCGGTTTCTCTCGACGGCTTCTTCGAGGGAGCGGACCGCGACCTCAGTTGGCACATGGTCGATGACGAGCTGCACGGCCACTTCAACGAGCAACTCGGCGCGATGAGCGCCTTCCTGGACGGGCGGGTCACGTACGGGCTGATGGCCGAGTTCTGGCCGACGGCTGACGACGATCCCTCTAACGCCGGGCCGGTGGCGGAGTTCGCCCGCATCTGGCGGGAGATGCCCAAGATCGTGTTCTCCACGACCCTGGAGCGGGCGGACTGGAACACCACCATCACGCGGCACGTCGTCGTCGAGGAGATCCTGGCGCTCAAGGCGCAGCCAGGAGGAGACATGGCGCTCGGGGGTGCCGACCTCGCCGCGACATTCATGCAGCACGATCTGATCGACGAGTACCGGCTCTACGTCCACCCCATCGTCCTCGGTGCGGGCAGGCGTCTCTTCCCGGCAGCGGACACCCCGGTCGCGCTCCGGCTCGCGGAAACCCGGGAGTTCGGCAACGGGATCGTCCTCCTCCGCTACGAGCGCCCTGATGCGCAAGCACCCGCTGGCTGAGACCGGACTACTGTCGGAGTTGGGTCGGCATGCGCGCCCGGGCGTGCCGAGGCCGCGCTTCGGAGGGCCCGACAACGACCCGCAGCCGACGCTCTTCGCGGCGAGCTGACCGTGTCTCCATCGGCGACCGTGACCGCCGTGTCACCGCGTTCGCCGGTCAAGCCGACATGACAGCCGGGTCGCAGGCCGCTGATACGCGGTTTGGTGGGCCCCGTGGGGCTCGAACCCACAACCTACGGATTAAAAGTCCGCAGCTCTACCGATTGAGCTAGAGGCCCGGATCACAGGACCGCTCGTGAGGGATCGGCTCGCTGATCATCCGACGGCAGTCTACGTGGCGACGTCGGAGGACCTCGCCCAGGACGCCACGGGACGGAGCCGACTGCCCGCTAACGGCAGTGCCGACGTACCACCAAGGGCTGGGCAGCGGTCGCCATCGCCGCCGTCACCATTTCTGTGCGCGGATGAGCGCGGTCAGCGGATGAGGCCGGCAGCCGCCCGGGCGTTGTGCTCGCGGACCGCTGCCGGGATGAGCAACGCGTCGGCGATCCACCAGATGCCGACGGCGGCGAGGAGAACCCACCCGATGAGGACGAACGTGGTGATCCAGCCGAAGACCCAGAGCGGGAGCTGGGCGACCGCAGGTCCGGTCTGACGCAGGTAGAAGTGTTGGGCACCGAGGCACCGAGGCACCGAGGCGCCGGCAGTCGGGCATCGGGAGCCGTCCTGGGCGGAAGTTGGTGCTGGCCGTTGGGCTGCTCGCCGTAGGG